>NZ_CDRVFO010000012.1:0-185985 GCF_977070485.1 Lelliottia jeotgali | reverse complement strand
TCCGGGCAGAAGACGGGACTACGTCGTTTAACGAAGCGAGGTTGCCCGGAAATTCGCCGATTGCTGCATAACGCCTCTATGTCAGCCAGCCGCTCGGCGGCCTGGAAAGAGACGTACGAACACTATCGAAACAAGGGGAAGGCCACGACTGAAGCGCTGGTGATCTTGTCGCGCAAGCTCGCCCGGGTTGCATTTGCCCTGATGAAGAACAAGGAGGAATACGTAAGCAGAACGGCCTAAAGACCGTTGTTTACAACCATAGAATCTCCCACAGGTACCCCGCTGCTCTCAAGCTCAGCGCAAACCCAGTGGGAGCCGGCTTGCCGGCGATAGGGCCGGTGAGCATTCAGCCGAACTGTTTCTGCTGCTGTTGCTGCTTGGCCACCAGTTCGGAAGCGGCGATGTAGGCTTCCTGGAACTCGTCGCTTTCCAGCCAGGCCATGGTGGTGTCTTCGTCGGCGCCATCGAGCCAGGTGCGGTAGGCGTTGAACACCAGCACGATGTAGTCGGTGGCGTGCTCTTCCTTGTGGCCCTTGAGCACCAGTGCCAGCAGCGGGTCGACCAGGAACACCGAGATCATCGAGACCAGGCTGGTCTCCTGGGCGGCCTTCATCTTCACGAACAGCTCTTTATAGCTGTCGGTCTCCATGGCCTTGTTGAACACCTGCTCGATGCTGGCGCTGTCACCGGCGCTGGCTTTCACTGCCTGGCCACTGCGTACCATGCGGTTTTGCTTGGCTTTGCTGGCGGCGCGTTTGGCGCGTTTCTGTTGCTTGGTATTGGTGGCCATGGGGCTGGAAATCCTTGGGGGCGAAAATGTGCGTATTGAATCGTACTTGCCGAGCAAACCCAAGCGTTGCTGGCGCCCGGAAGACCGGAGCACCCCTTGTAGGCCCCGGCCTTCAACTGTCGAGCGCAGGCCCTTCATCCTCCTCGAACCCGCGCGAAGCCCGGCCAACCAGCAAGTCATCCGGCGCGAACGCCACGCTTGGGTCCTTGCCCGGGTAATCCAGCGAATGCAGGAAATGCCGGATGCAGTTGATCCGTGCGCGCTTCTTGTCATCGGACTTGATCACCGTCCACGGTGCATCGCCAGTGTCGGTATGGAAGAACATCGCCTCCTTGGCGGCGGTGTAGTCCTCCCATTTATCCAGCGACTTGATGTCGATGGGCGAGAGCTTCCAGTGCTTGAGCGGGTCGTCCCGGCGCGAGATGAAGCGGCGCAACTGCTCTTCACGGTTCACCGAGAACCAGTACTTGAACAACAGGATGCCGCTGTTGCACAGCATGCGCTCAAGGTCCGGCGCCTGGCGCATGAACTCCAGGTACTGCAGCGGTGTGCAGAACTCCATCACCTTCTCGACCCCGGCGCGGTTGTACCAGGAGCGGTCGAAGAACACCATTTCACCGGCCGTGGGCAGGTGCTGGATATAGCGCTGGAAATACCACTGGCCCTTTTCCTGCTCGGAAGGCTTCTCCAGCGCAACGATGCGCGCACCCCGCGGGTTCAGGTGCTCCATGAAGCGCTTGATGGTGCCACCCTTGCCTGCCGCATCTCGCCCTTCGAACAGCACTACCACGCGCTGGCCAGTGTCCTTGACCCAGCTTTGTACCTTCAGCAGCTCGATCTGCAGCGCGTGCTTGGCCTTCTCGTATTCCTGGCGGCGCATGCGGGTCGGGTAGGGGTAGCTCGCCGGCAGGCGGGCAGAGGTGCTGTCCTCGTTGCTGCCTTTCGGCGCACTGGCCACTTCCAGTGCTGCGGGCTCCTGGCTGACCTGGGTGATGGATGGCTCAGGTTTGCGCTGACGGGCGCGGCGGGCTCGAGGCTTTGGTGTGGTGCTGGGCGTCGGTTCGGCGGGGGCGGGGAGCAGTAGGGGGGATTCTTCGCTCATGGAGGTCCTTGCGAGGTCGATTCGAATGTTCGCCTGCAATTGTGGGTTTGAGCGAGAGGGGGTTAGTTGATGCGGGTCAACTATACGGGGTAGGCATAACAGGATGAGAAATCCCAGACAACAAAAAACCCGCACTAGGCGGGTTTCTTGTTGTCGCTTCGGGTAACTTTGCAACCACCAGAAGCTGAAGGTGGTGCCCAGAGACGGAGTCGAACCGCCGACACGAGGATTTTCAATCCTCTGCTCTACCGACTGAGCTATCTGGGCGACGAGGTGAATTAAATAGATTTCCAGACCGCTCGTCAACGACTTTTTGAAAAAATTTTAAATTAATTCCGTCGCTTACGATTTTTGGGGTCATTCGGCCGGTGGAACGTAACCTTCCGCCTGCGCGTACTCTTCGCCGGCGAAAAACTTGTCCATCTCGCCCTGAAGGAACTTGCGGTCCTCGGCGTTCATCATGTTCAGGCGCTTCTCGTTGATCAGCATGGTCTGGTGCTTCTGCCAGTCGGCCCAGGCTTGCTGCGAGATGTGCTCGAAGATGTCCTGGCCCTTGGCGCCGGGGTAAGGCGGGCGCTCCAGGCCTGGCAGTTGTTCTTTGTATTTGCGGCACATCACGGTGCGGGTCATCGGGCATCTCCTGCAATCAGTTCGTCGGCCGCGCGTTTGAGCAGCTTTTTGACCGGGGCAGCGAGGCCCAGGCGCGGCGGGGTGGCGAGGTTATACCAGAGCCAGTCGGCCTCGGCCACGTGCTGGCCGACCGGGTCGACACGCACCAGCCAAGGCTCGATCGCCAGCTGGAAATGGCTGAAGGTATGGGTCAGGCCGTCCAGCGCGCGGCTTTCGGCCAGGCGCAGGCCATGCTGGTAGGCCAGGTCATCGAGCTGCTCGATGGCGTCCAGCTCGGGCAGGCTCCACAGGCCACCCCAAAGGCCACTGGACGGGCGGCGGTAAAGCAGGATCGCGCCTTCATGGTTGGCCAACAACGGCATCAGGGTGCGCCGCTGGGGCAGGGCCTTGCGCGGTTTGGGCTCGGGGTAACGCGTTTCTTCGCCGTGCAGGTGCGCTTCGCAGCCGCTGCGCACGGGGCACAACAGGCAACTCGGCTTGCTGCGGGTGCACAGCGTGGCGCCCAGGTCCATCATCGCCTGGGTATAGTGGTTGGCGCGTTGTTGCGGGGTAAAGCGCTCGGCAGTGGCCCACAGGGCATTGGCCACCTTCGGCTCGCCCGGGTAGCCGGCCTGGGCGGTAAAGCGGGCCAGCACGCGTTTGACGTTGCCGTCCAGGATCGGCGCACGGATACCCATGCTGATGCTGGCAATGGCACCGGCCGTGGAGCGGCCTATACCTGGCAGCTCGGTAAGCTGTTCGACACTGCGCGGGAACTCGCCGCCGTGTTGCTCGACGACGATCCTGGCGGCCTTCTGCAGGTTGCGTGCACGGGTGTAGTAACCCAGGCCGGTCCACAGGTGCAGCACCTCGTCCTCCGGGGCCTCGGCCAGCGCCTGCACAGTGGGCAGGGCCTGCATGAAGCGGTCGAAGTAGTTCAGCACGGTGCTGACCTGGGTCTGTTGCAGCATGATTTCCGACACCCACACCCGGTAAGGGTTGATGCCCTGTTGCCAGGGCAGGTCGTGTCGGCCGTGCTGGTCGTACCAGTCCAGCACGGCGCTGGAGAACTGCGCAGGGCTCATCGCTTGAACAGCCCCTTGAGCGCGTCTTTCAATTCTGGGCTCACTTTGTCTCCGAGTTTTTCATCGAGCTTTTCATCGATCTTGTCTTTGAGGCGGTTGCCGGCCAGTTTGGCGGCAACCTTGCCCAGGCCGTCCTGGTCCAGGCGGCAGGCCTTGGCGCCAAGCTCCAGCGGGCCACGGCAACGCAGCGGCAGTTCGACGCCGACGTAACGCTCGTTGACCTGGCAGGCCGGGTCGGGCATGGCACGCTGGTCACCTTCGACGATTACGCCGACGTTGTAGTCCATGCCCAGCACGCGCAGGTCGAGGTCGCCGTGGCCGTTGACGGTGAGGCCTGGGATGCGCGCCTTGAGGTCCGGGTTGCTGGCCACGCCGTTGCGCACCACCAGGCTGCCGCGCAGTTCTTCGAACGGCGTGTCCTTGCCGCGTGGTTCGCCGCTGAGCGTCTTGCGGTTGAGGGTGGCGATGGCCTGGCAGAGCTGCTGTTCCAGGTTGGCGTTGACCAGCACGCCGTCGTTGATGGTGAAGTTTGCGTTGCCGTTGAGGGTGTCCACCAGTGCCTTCTGGCTGTTACCGGTGGCTGTCAGGTCGCTGGTCAGGGTCAGCAGGCCTTTGACCGGCGGTGCCTGGTCTTTGTCTTCAGCCTTGATGAAGTGCTCCACCGGCACCCGGTTGATCTTGGTATTGACGCCGATCTGCGGCACGGCTGGGCGCACATCTACGGTGCCCTTGGCTTCGAAGCTGCCGTTGTAGAGGCCACCGCGCAGGGTCTGCAAGGTAATCAGGCCGCCCTGGCCGTTCGCTTGCAGCTGCGCGTCGCTGATCGGCAGCTTGTCCAAGGTCAACGAACCGAAGGCCAGGTCTGCCAGCAGGTCGAGGGTGCGAAGGCGGTCCACCGGCAGCAGCTTGTCGTTGCTCCAGGCTACCTGGGTGGGCGCGTTTGGCAGCGGCGAACTGCCGGCACCGGCGATGGCGCTGGCTTCCTGTTGCTTGACCTCGTTCTGGCGCGCTGCGGTGGCACCCTTGGCTGCTTCGCTCTTGGCCGGCATGTAGCGGTCGGCGTCGAACTTGTCGGCCTTGAGCTGCACGCGCAGGGCTTGCTTGGCAAAGTCCTCGACGGCAACGCGGCCGCTGAAGGTGCTGTCGTCGAGTTTTACGGCGAGGTCTTCCAGGGCCAGGCTGCTTGGCGTGCCCTGCAGGCGGCTGACCAGCTCCAGCTTGTTGAAGGCGGCGGGGTCGTTGGTGGCCGGCAGCGGATGGCCGACGCCATCGAGGAAGGTGCGCAGGTCGAACTGGGCGATGGACAGCCCACCGCTGAGCTGCGGCGTCTTGTCCAGGTCGCGCAGGTTCAGCTCGCCAAGGGCGCGCAGCTGGTTGGCCGAGATTTTCAGGCCGTTCCAGGAGGCGACGTTGGCTGCCATGTCGACCAACAGCTGACCTTGGGCCGCGAAGGTCATGGTTTTGCCGGCCAGAGGCTCGCCCGAGGTTTCGCCGGACAGGCGCATGTCCTCGAAGTTGTAGCGCTTGAGCTTGCGGTCAAAGCGCAGTTCGCCGGCAAGTTCGGTGCGTGCCTTGATGTTCGGCTGGCTGGCGCTGAGGAAGGCGCTGGCCTTGAGCGGGATGTTCGCGCCCTCGTGGACCGGGCCGGTGCTCAGCTGGATGCTTTCGGCGGTGTAGCTCTGGCCGGTCTTGGCATCGGTGTAGTGCACACGGGCGTTGTTCACGGTCAGGCTGTCGATGTCGAGCTTGACCGAACGTTCGCTGCTGGCCTCTGCAGGTGCGCTGGGCTGTTCGGCAGGCGCAGGTGCACTGGCAGTTGGGTCGGTTTGCGCAGGCAGCGGCTTGCCGATGTCTTCCCAGTTGCCATGGCCCTGTTCATCACGGTTCAGGGTCAGGTTCAGGCCTTCGACGCGCACATCGCTCATCTGCACTTCACGGCGCAGCAAGGGCAGCACGCGTACCGACAGGCCAAGCATCTGCAGGTCGGCGAACGGTTCCTTGGGCTTGTTCAGGGTGGCGATGCTGGCTTCGTGAAGCTCCAGGCCCAGCCACGGGAACAGGCTCCAGCCGATGTCGCCATTGAGGGTCAGCTCGACGTGGGCTTTGTCGCGCGCCAACTGGCGGATCTCGTCTTTATAGTCGTTGGGATCGAAGAGGTGGGTCAGGGCGAAGCCCAGCGCCACGATGATCAGCAGCAACCCGAGAAGCCCCAGTCCCAGGAGTTTGCCGAACGCTTTCATGGGCGAGTCCTTGTAGTCCGTATTTGATTTTCAAGCGCCAGAGTATAGCGCCGCAGTGGTATGCCCAGAGTATTCGACAAGAGATACAGAGCATTTCCTACCAATTGATCAGGTGTTGTGGCTTTCGACAGTTGTGGTTTGGGCAGTTCCTTTTTGCTGACCTGGCAGCAATACCGATTCAGCCGAGCAAAAAATAACGATATCAGATTGCTTTCATGTCATAGGCGAACTGGTACTCTTTCGCCGCCTGCGAAGCGGCCGCGACGTATTGTCGCGGGACGTTGCCCTGAAACGGCCGAGCCTTACGTGCAACCAGAAGAGCCGGGCATTCAATGCGCACGCATCGTCTACCTACATAAGGATCACATCCATGAACAGCAGTATCACGGCAGGAGCAGTGGCCAGCGCGCCAAGTTTCCTGTCGAAGGAGCGCATCATCGCCCGCCCGGGCTTCAACCGCTGGCTGGTACCCCCGGCCGCGTTGGCCATCCACCTGTGCATCGGCATGGCCTACGGTTTTTCCGTCTTCTGGCTGCCGCTTTCCCAAGCCATCGGCATTACGGCCCCGGTAGCGTGCTCGGCGGACATGGGCTTCATTGCCCGCATGTTCAGCGCCGAGTGCGACTGGCCCATTTCCATGCTGAGCTGGATCTACACCCTGTTCTTCGTGTTCCTCGGTTGCTCGGCGGCGGTGCTGGGCGGTTGGCTGGAACACGCTGGGCCGCGTAAGGCTGGCCTGGTGTCGGCCCTGTGCTGGTGCGGCGGCATGCTGATTTCGGCAATTGGCGTGAAGACCCATCAGCTATGGCTGATGTGGCTGGGCTCCGGCGTGATCGGCGGTATTGGCCTGGGCCTGGGCTACATCTCGCCGGTTTCGACCCTGATCAAGTGGTTCCCGGACAAGCGCGGCATGGCCACTGGCATGGCGATCATGGGCTTTGGCGGCGGCGCCATGGTCGGTGCACCGTTGGCCACTGCGCTGATGGGGCACTTCGGCAATGAGCATGAAGTGGGTGTGTGGCAGAGCTTCGTGGTGATGGCGGCGATCTACTTCGTGTTCATGACCGCTGGCGCCCTGGCGTACCGCGTGCCGCCGACCGGCTGGAAGCCTGAAGGCTGGACCGCGCCGGTGAAGAAAGCCAATGCGATGGTCACCGACCGTCACGTGCACGTCAGCGTTGCCTGGAAAACCCCCCAATTCGCGCTGATCTGGCTGGTGCTGTGCCTGAACGTTTCTGCAGGCATCGGCATCCTGGGCATGGCGTCGCCGCTGCTGCAGGAGGTGTTCGCCGGCAAGCTGCTGGGCAACGAGCTGAGCTTCAGCGAGCTGAACGCTGCACAATTGGCGCAGATTGCCGCCATTGCCGCTGGTTTCACCGGCCTGCTGAGCCTGTTCAACATCGGCGGGCGGTTCTTCTGGGCATCGTTCTCGGACTACATCGGCCGCAAGAACACCTACTTCGCCTTCTTCGCCTTGGGTGTGGGCCTCTACAGCCTGGTGCCGAACATGGGTCACCTGGGCAATGTGGCACTGTTCGTGGCGGCGTTCTGCATCATCCTGTCCATGTACGGCGGTGGTTTCGCCACGGTGCCGGCCTACCTGGCCGACCTGTTCGGTACGCAGATGGTCGGTGCCATCCACGGTCGGCTGTTGACGGCCTGGGCCGCTGCCGGTGTGCTGGGCCCGGTGCTGATCACTTACCTGCGTGAGTACCAGCTGGCGGCGGGTGTGGAGCGTGCGGCGGCTTATGACATGACCCTGTACATCCTTGCTGGCCTGCTGGTGCTGGGCTTCGTCTGCAACCTGTTGGTGCGCCCGGTGGCCGACAAGCACTTCATGAGCGATGCCGAGCTTGCGGCCGAGCGTGCCCTGAGCCACGACAAAGGTGCCGACGGCGCGCGTTCGCTGGAGTGGCATGCTGCGCCTGGCAGCCTGCCGCTGGTGCTGATCGCCTGGGCAGTGGTGGTGATTCCGCTGGCCTGGGGGGTTTGGATTACCCTGCAGAAGACGGCGGTGCTGTTCCACTGAGGTGCATGACAGCCAGCTGACTGGCTGGCTGTGATGGCCTCATCGCGGCAAGCCGGCTCCTGCAGGTTGCTCCACCAAGCATGAGTTTTGGGGAGGCTTCTGGGGGCCGGCTTGCCGGCGATAGGGCTGCAGAGCAGCCCCTTGCAATGCCATATGTCATCCGCGTTCCAAGCTTGAGCGTTCTGGGCCTATAATGGAGCCCTTTTCGCCCAATGATTTTGCGGAGCTGGTGATGGTCGAACGTAAGGCTTCCGTCGAGCGCAATACCCTGGAAACCCAGGTCAAGTGCTCGATCAACCTCGATGGCAGTGGCAAGGCCCGATTCGATATCGGCGTGCCTTTCCTTGAACACATGCTCGACCAGATTGCCCGACACGGGCTGATCGATCTGGATATCGAGTGCAAGGGTGACCTGCATATCGACGATCACCATACCGTCGAAGACGTCGGTATCACGCTGGGCCAGGCATTCGCCCAGGCCATCGGTGACAAGAAAGGCATCTTCCGTTACGGCCATGCCTATGTGCCGCTGGACGAAGCGCTGTCGCGTGTGGTCATCGACTTCTCCGGCCGCCCAGGCCTGCAGATGCACGTGCCGTACACCCGCGCCACCGTTGGCGGCTTCGATGTCGACCTGTTCCAGGAGTTCTTCCAGGGCTTCGTCAACCACGCCTTGGTTAGCCTGCATATCGATAACCTGCGTGGCCACAACACCCACCACCAGATCGAAACCGTGTTCAAGGCCTTTGGTCGTGCCCTGCGCATGGCCGTGACCCAGGACGAGCGCATGGCCGGGCAGATGCCATCCACCAAAGGATGCCTGTAAATGCAGACGGTAGCCGTAATCGACTATGGCATGGGCAACCTGCACTCGGTAGCCAAGGCGCTCGAGCATGTCGGCGCCGGCAAGGTGCTGGTCACCAGCGATGCTGCGGTGATTCGCGAGGCTGACCGTGTGGTGTTCCCGGGCGTGGGCGCGATTCGCGACTGCATGGCCGAAATCCGCCGCCTGGGCTTCGACAGCCTGGTGCGTGAAGTCAGCCAGGACCGCCCGTTCCTGGGCATCTGTGTCGGCATGCAGGCCCTGCTGGACCACAGCGAAGAAAACGACGGTGTCGACTGCATCGGCCTGTTCCCTGGCCAGGTGCGCTTTTTTGGTAAAGACCTGCAGGAAGGTGGTGAGCACCTGAAAGTGCCGCACATGGGCTGGAACGAAGTCACCCAGGCCGTCGACCACCCGCTGTGGCACGACATCTCTGATCGTGCGCGCTTCTATTTTGTGCACAGCTACTACATCAATGCCGGCAAGCCGGGCCAGGTGGTCGGCCGCGGCCATTATGGCGTCGACTTCGCTGCCGCGCTGGCCGAGGGCTCGCGCTTTGCCGTGCAGTTCCACCCGGAGAAGAGCCATACCCATGGCCTGCAACTGCTGCAGAACTTCGTCGCCTGGGACGGGCGCTGGTAAATGAGCAGGTCGAAGACCAAGGCCCCCGTCATCACCCTGGCCCCCGAGCAGGAGCGCGAAGCGCTCGACACCCTCAAGCGCTTCCTCGAAGACCGCTTCGAGTTGCAGCTGGGGTCGTTCGAGGTGGCTGAGGTCCTCGACGTGTTCAGCAAAGAGATTGCACCCCATTACTACAACAGGGCGATTGCCGATGTTCAGCTGCACCTCAAGGAGCGGTTCGAGAGCATCGAAAGCGACCTGTGGGCGTTGGAAAAAAGCTGAAAGCTTCAAGCCTCAAGCTGTAAGCCAAAGCTGGACCGCCATCGAAAACACGACGCGCATGCTTGCAGCTTGTCGCTTGCAGCTTGCCGCTTGAATTGACGAAGGAAAGAGCATGCTGATTATCCCCGCTATCGATCTGAAGGACGGTGCCTGCGTGCGCCTGCGCCAGGGCCGTATGGAAGACTCCACGGTATTTTCCGACGACCCGGTGAGCATGGCCGCCAAGTGGGTCGAGGGTGGTTGCCGTCGCCTGCACCTGGTCGACCTCAACGGCGCCTTCGAAGGCCAGCCGGTCAACGGTGAGGTGGTCACTGCCATCGCCAAGCGTTACCCGAACCTGCCGATCCAGATCGGCGGCGGCATCCGTTCGCTGGAAACCATCGAGCACTACGTCAAGGCTGGCGTCAGTTACGTGATCATTGGCACCAAGGCGGTCAAGCAGCCTGAGTTCGTCGCCGAAGCCTGCAAAGCCTTCCCCGGCAAGGTCATCGTCGGCCTGGACGCCAAGGACGGTTTCGTCGCCACCGACGGCTGGGCTGAAGTGAGCTCGGTGCAGGTCATCGACCTGGCCAAGCGCTTCGAGGCCGATGGCGTCTCGGCGATCGTCTACACCGACATCGCCAAGGACGGCATGATGCAGGGCTGCAACGTGCCATTCACCGCGGCGCTGGCAGCGGCCACCTCGATCCCGGTGATCGCCTCGGGCGGCATCCACAACCTGGGTGACATCAAGACCCTGCTGGACGCCAAGGCCCCAGGCATCGTCGGTGCAATCACTGGCCGTGCCATCTACGAAGGCACCCTCGATGTCGCCGAGGCCCAGGCCTTCTGCGACAACTATAAAGGCTGAGGACTGAACCATGGCACTGGCCAAGCGCATCATCCCTTGCCTGGACGTGGACAACGGCCGGGTGGTCAAGGGCGTCAAGTTCGAGAACATTCGTGATGCCGGCGACCCGGTGGAAATTGCCCGTCGCTACAACGAGCAGGGTGCCGATGAAATCACCTTCCTCGACATCACTGCCAGCGTCGATGGCCGCGACACCACCTTGCATACCGTCGAGCGCATGGCCAGCCAGGTGTTCATCCCGCTGACCGTGGGCGGTGGCGTGCGTACCGTGCAGGACATCCGCAACCTGCTCAATGCCGGTGCCGACAAGGTTTCGATCAACACCGCCGCGGTGTTCAACCCAGAGTTTGTGGGTGAGGCTGCCGACCGTTTCGGTTCGCAGTGCATCGTGGTGGCCATCGATGCCAAGAAGGTGTCTGCGCCCGGTGAAGCGCCGCGCTGGGAAATCTTCACCCATGGCGGGCGCAAGCCGACCGGGCTGGACGCCGTCGAGTGGGCGAAGAAGATGGAAGGCCTGGGTGCCGGTGAGATCCTGCTGACCAGCATGGACCAGGACGGCATGAAGAACGGTTTTGACCTGGGTGTGACCCGCGCCATCAGCGATGCGCTGGGGATTCCGGTGATCGCTTCGGGTGGTGTGGGTAACCTGCAGCACCTGGCTGACGGGATTCTGGAAGGGCATGCCAGCGCGGTGCTGGCGGCGAGCATCTTCCACTTCGGTGAGTACACGGTGCCGGAGGCCAAGGCCTATATGGCTGCACGCGGTATCGTCGTTCGCTGATGGATTGTTGGGAGGGCTTTGCCCTCCTTTCGCGACACAAGGCCGCTCCTACAGATACGCTTTTGTAGGAGCGGCCTTGTGTCGCGAAAGGGCCGCACAGCGGCCCCGGTTGCATCACCCGTGGTTCTTGCCAAGCAACGCGTGGTAGAGCTCGGTATCCCCAAGTATCCCCACCACCTTGTCGTTATCCTGCAGCACCAGCTTGTTGCCTGTCTGGTAACGGATCTGCAGCGCCTCGCGCATGCCGATATCGGCGTTGACCAGCGTAGGCCGGCGTTCCAGCAACTCGACATCTTCCCCTGGCGCCCAGTTCTGCAGGTCCAGCCCGTTCTGCCCTTGGCGTGCACGCTTGAGCGAGCCCCCTTCGCCCAGGTCCAGCCACGAGTCGATGCCTGGGTCCAGGCACACCGAACCGTTGATCCGCTTGCAGTTGTCCAGGGTGCGCATCAGGCTGCGGCCGCACAGCACGTTCAGCGGGTTGGTGTGGGCCACGAAGGTGCGCACATACTCGTCCGCCGGGTTGAGCACGATCTCCTCGGGCTTGCTGTACTGGATGATCCGCCCGTCCTTCATGATGGCGATGCGGCTGCCCAGCTTGAGCGCTTCGTCCAGGTCGTGGCTGACGAACACGATGGTCTTGTTGAGCTTGCGCTGCAGCTCCAGCAACTCGTCCTGCAAGCCCTGGCGGATTAGCGGGTCGAGGGCCGAGAACGGTTCATCCATCAGCAGGATGTCGGCGTCCATGGCCAGCGCCCTGGCCAGGCCCACGCGCTGCTGCATGCCGCCGGAGAGTTCGTCCGGCTTCTTGTTGCGCCATTGGGTCAAGCCCACCAGCTCGAGCTTCTCGTCCACCAGCTTGCGCCGTTCCTTTTCAGGGCGGCCCTGCATTTCCAGGCCAAAGCTGATGTTCTCGCGCACCGTCAGCCAGGGCATCAGGGCGAACTTCTGGAAGACCATGGCGATGCGCTTGGTGCGCATCATCTTGAGCTCCGCCGGGGTGCAGTGAGCGATGTCGATGTGCTTGCCTTCGTGCTCGACGAACAGCTTGCCGCGGCTGACGGTGTTCAGGCCGTTGATGCAGCGCAGCAGGCTCGACTTGCCCGAACCGGACAAGCCCATCAGCACGCAGATCTCGCCCTTGTTGATATCCAGGTTGGCCTTTTCGACACCCACCACCAGGCCGGTCTGCTTGAGGATCTGCTCGCGGGTTTTGCCCTGATCGAGCAATGCCAGCGCTTCCCGCGGCTTGTTGGAGAAGATGACGTCGACGTCTTCGAAACGAATGATGCTCATGCTTCACCCCTTACCGTGACTTCCGGTTGCTTGCAGATACGGTCGAGCATGATGGCCAGCAGTACGATCGCCAGGCCCGCTTCAAAGCCCAGGGAAATATCAGCGGTGTTCAGTGCGTTGACCACGGGTTTGCCCAGGCCGTCGGCGCCCACCAGGGCCGCGATCACCACCATCGACAGCGACAGCATGATGCACTGGGTAACACCGGCGGCGATGCTGGGCATCGCGTGGGGCAGTTCGATGCGGGTCAGCAACTGGCGTCGTGAGCAGCCGAAGGCCTTGCCGGCGTCCAGCAGCTCCTGCGGCACGTCGCAGATGCCCAGGTAGGTCAGGCGAATCGGTGCGGCGATGGCGAACACCACCGTGGAGATCAGCCCAGGCACCACGCCCAGGCCGAACAGTGTCAGGGTAGGGATCAGGTAAACGAAGGTCGGTACCGTCTGCATCAGGTCGAGCACCGGGCGCATCGCGGTGTAGAACATCGGTTTGTGCGCGGCGACGATACCCAGCGGCACGCCGATGGCCACACAGACCACGGTGGCAAAGGTGACTTGCGCCAGGGTTTCCATGGTCTCCTGCCAGTACCCCAGGTTGAGGATCAGCAGAAAGGAGAGGGCGACGAACACAGTCAGTGCCCATTTGCGCTGGATCAAGTGCGCGAGGGCGGCGAACAGGGCGATGAGGACGAACGGGTTGAACCAGGTCAGGGTGCTGGTGACGCCATGGATCATGAATTCCAGGCCTTGGGCGATGGCGTCGAAGTAATCGGCGCCATTCTGGGTCAGCCATTCGACGAATGACGCGATGTACTGACCCAGGGGTATTTTCTGATCGATAAGCATGATAGCGAGCTTCCACCTGCAAAGATTGAAATCAGTCCGGGGCGAGCACGGTCCCGCCCCGCGGTGTTGCCTTGGCGTCTTGCGTTATTGCGTCAGTTTGGCTTTGGCTGCCTCGAGGCCGGGTTTGCCGTCCACGGTGGTCACCCCGGCGAGCCAGGCGTCCAGCTTGCCTGGGTTGTCCTTGAGCCACTTCTTGGCAGCTGCCTCGGGTTTCATCTTGTCGTCCAGGACATAGCCCATCATGGTGCTTTCATCCTTGAGCTCGAACGACAGGTTCTTGAGCAGTTGGCCTACGTTGCTGCACTCCTGCACATAGCCCTTGCGGGTATTGGTCAGCACGGTTGCCTTGCCCAATTCGGGGCCGAAAAAGTCGTCCCCGCCGGTCAGGTACTGCATCTTGAAGCGGGTGTTCATCGGGTGAGGCTCCCAGCCGAGGAACACGATCGCGTCACCGCGCTTCTGCGCCCTGTCGACCTGGGACAGCATGCCGGCTTCACTGGACTGCACGATCTTGAAACCGGCGTCCTTCAGGCCGAAGGCGTTCTTGTCGATCATGCTCTGGATGGTGCGGTTGCCGTCATTGCCGGGTTCGATGCCGTAGATCTTGCCGTCCAGTTCCTTCTTGAATTTGGGAATGTCGGCAAAGTCCTTGAGGCCCTTGTCGTACAGCGACTGGGGCACGGCCAAGGTGTACTTGGCGTTTTCCAGGTTGGCGCGCACGGTTTCGACAGTGCCGGCGTCACGGTACTGCTTGATGTCGTTCTCCATGGTCGGCATCCAGTTGCCGAGAAACACGTCCAGGTCCTTGCCGGTGGCCAGCGACTTGTAGGTCACCGGTACCGAGATCATGGTGGTGTGAGTCTTGTAACCCAGTGCTTCGAGCACAACGCTGGTGGTCGCGGTGGTTACCGTGATGTCGGTCCAGCCGACATCAGAAAAACGTACCGTCTGACACTGCTCGGGTTCTGCGGCCTGGGCCAGCAAGGGGGCGGACAGCAACGCGGCCAGCAACAGCGAGGGTGAACCTTTCATGGATGGACTCCTGTGATTTTATCTTCGGGTTCGCGAGGGCTGCCGGGCTTTCTCAGGGTCCGGTCAACCAGGCCTGCAGAGGGCAGGATGCGAGGCCGTGCAATACGAGTCGCTTTTGATAATCCACCAGCGCCGGGCAATCGCCTACTGGTGGGGTCGTAACCAGTACGGAACGGGTCGCTTTGAGTACTGGCGATGTCGCATATGGCTTTTTCCTCCCTTGCCTGCGTATTTTTCCGTCATCAGAGCGCCCGAAAGCGGCGCACATGCAGGTGAAACAGCGCGGCGCTGCTGGACAAAAGTACGTCGGTTGCAGACGGCGAGGGGGGGCGTAAAAGCCCGATGATGCGTGCATTCGTGGCGGCTCGCAGCTTCAGCCTAGCAGTTGCCCCGCCCTGCGCATGGCGCGCAGAGACAAGCCCAGCAAGAGGTGTAGCGACAATGGCCATCAGCGTGTTCGACCTGTTCAAGATCGGAGTCGGGCCCTCCAGCTCCCATACCGTCGGCCCCATGCGTGCGGGCGCCCTGTTTGTCCAAGGCCTGCGTGAGCGCGGCGAGCTGGAGCAGGTGAAAAGGGTGCAGGTGCGGTTGTACGGTTCGCTGTCGGCCACCGGTATTGGCCACGGCTCCGACCACGCCACCATCATGGGCCTGATGGGCGAATGGCCGGACGCCATCGACCCGGCCCAGATCATCCCACGCATCGCCGACCTGCGCGAAACCAACACCCTGAAGCTGGATAACCGGTTGCCCATCGAATTCGTCTGGGCCCGCGACATGCTGCTGCTGGACGAGAACCTCCCGTACCACCCTAATGCCATGACCCTGATCGCCGAAGGCGAGCAGGGCGAGCTGCACCGTGACACCTACTACTCGGTGGGTGGTGGTTTCGTGGTCGACGCCGCCCAGGCCGCCAGTGGTGTGCTGGATGCCGACCAGACGGTGCTGCCGTACGATTTCAACAGTGCCGCAGAGCTGCTGCGCCTGTGCAAGCAAAACGACCTCAGTGTGTCGCAATTGATGATGGCCAACGAGAAGGTCTGGCGCAGCGAGCAAGAGATCCGCGCCGGCCTGCACACGCTCTGGCAAGCCATGCAGGAATGTGTGCACAACGGTCTCAAGCATGAAGGTACGCTGCCCGGCGGGCTGAACGTGCGCCGCCGCGCCGCCAGGCTGCACCGCAGCCTGCAGGAGATCGGCAAGCCCAACGTGATCGGCTCGACCATGAGTGCCATGGAGTGGGTCAACCTGTTCGCCCTGGCGGTCAACGAAGAGAACGCCGCGGGCGGGCGCATGGTCACTGCGCCCACCAATGGCGCGGCAGGCATCATCCCGGCGGTGCTGCACTACTACATGCGGTTCAGCGATGCGGTCGACGAGTCCAACGTGGTCGACTTCTTCCTGGCCGCCGCCGCAGTGGGCATCCTTTGCAAAAAGAACGCATCGATTTCAGGTGCCGAAGTGGGTTGCCAAGGTGAAGTCGGTTCAGCGTGCGCCATGGCGGCGGCGGGCCTTGCCGAAGTGCTGGGGGCGACCCCGCCGCAGGTGGAGAACGCCGCCGAGATCGCTCTTGAGCACAACCTGGGCCTGACCTGCGACCCGGTCGGTGGCCTGGTGCAGGTGCCGTGTATCGAGCGTAATGCCATTGCGGCAGTAAAAGCCATCAACGCTGTACAGATGGCCCTGCGCGGTGATGGCGAGCACTTCATTTCCCTGGACCAGGTGATCCGTACCATGCGCGACACCGGCGCCGACATGCATGACAAGTATAAAGAAACCTCGCGCGGCGGCCTGGCGGTCAGCGCCATCGAATGTTGACGCGCTGACTATGCGCTACGCTCGTCAGGACGCCCCGTTTTGGGGCGTCTTCGCATCAGCCGATCGTCGGGTGTCGCGATCAGTGTGGCCATTGTCGGTGACACTAAACAGTGTCGTTTCTGGGCAACCTGCCTTGAGCGTGTCACCAAATTGCTCATAAGTGACACGCAAAGGCGCTGGCCCGCCGGTTTTGGTTTGTTCCACAACCCGATTGCCGAGCCCGAATTGCTGAAAAAAGGCGTCGTTTTTGGGTTTTTTTGGATAGCCGTTCAATTTCAGGCACGGCCCTTGCGTTGAGATTGGTAAAGCCCCTGCAAATGAATTGGGGCCATGACAAAAAATCAGTGCCCGCCTGAGGCACACCCTGTTTTTGTGTGAGGAGAAATCGCGATGACGTCGTACACCTCCGGGAATCCAACCCAGAACCGCACAGCACCCCAGTCCATCGGGTTTCTCCTACTGGACAACTTCACCCTGATTTCCCTGGCATCGGCCGTCGAGCCGCTGCGCATGGCCAACCAGCTTTCGGGCCGTGAGCTGTATCGCTGGCACACGCTGACCGTCGATGGCGGCCAGGTCTGGGCCAGCGATGGCTTGCAGATCACCCCGGACGCCGCCATCGCCAACGCTCCTCCCATCGACACCGTGATCGTCTGCGGTGGCGTCGGTATCCAGCGTTCGGTCACCCGTGAGCATGTCACCTGGCTGCAGGCCCAGGCCCGTCAGTCGCGCCGTTTGGGCGCTGTGTGTACCGGCAGCTGGGCGCTGGCCTGTGCCGGCTTGCTCGATGGCTTCGACTGCAGCGTGCACTGGGAATGCCTGGCGGCGATGCAGGAGGCGTTTCCGCGGGCAAACATGAGCACTCGCCTGTTCACCCTCGACCGCAACCGTTTCACCAGCTCTGGCGGCACTGCGCCGCTGGACATGATGCTGCACCTGATCAGCCGCGATCATGGCCGTGAACTGTCTGCGGCGATCTCTGAGATGTTCGTCTACGAGCGCATTCGCAACGAGCAGGACCACCAGCGCGTGCCGCTCAAGCACATGCTGGGCACCAACCAGCCGAAGCTGCAGGAAATCGTCGCGCTGATGGAGGCCAACCTGGAAGAGCCGATCGACCTCGACGAACTGGCCGTGTACGTGGCCGTGTCGCGTCGCCAGCTTGAGCGCCTGTTCCAGAAGTACCTGCATTGTTCGCCGTCGCGCTATTACCTCAAGCTGCGCCTGATTCGCGCGCGGCAGCTGCTGAAGCAGACGCCGATGTCGATCATCGAAGTGGCCTCGGTGTGCGGCTTCGTGTCCACCCCGCACTTCTCCAAGTGCTACCGCGAGTACTTCGGCATACCGCCGCGTGATGAACGAGTAGGTTCAAACACCGCACAGCAAGTGGCAATGATGCCTATTCCGCAAGCCATGACCCTGTCCCCGCACAGTGGGCCGATGGCTGCACTGAGCCAGGCGCGTAACGAGTCGACCTTTGCCAGTGTGAGGCTCTGACGCCCAGGGGCTGCTTTGCAGCCCAATCGCCGGCAAGCCGGCTCCCACAGATTCGCCACCAGGCCTGAGAGCGGTGTGGAACCTGTGGGAGCCGGCTTGCCGGCGATGAGGCCAATACAGAAATACGCGATCAGGCGCGCTTGTTGAAACTCGCAAGTGCCGGCAGCAACTGCTTGTCGATCGCTTGGCGCACCGCCGGCAGAATCGTCGCACTGCCCGTGTACATCTGCTCGACCATGCCCTTGAGCGCCCGCGCATTAGGCTCGGTCAGCCCACGCACGACCGCTTCGCAAGCCTGCTCGGCACTGGCACCCGCCGGAATCTCGAACCCGCGCGCTCGCAGGTGGCCTGCCAGGTCGTCCTGATCAATCAAATCCGCATGCATCATGGCTGTTGTCCCTTTTATCGCTAAGAGAGTGCTGCTGTGATTTACGACCGATTCTGTGTCCATGACGACATGCCCGCAAGGGCTGAATGTCGCCATGGCTGCTTTGGCTAAGAACAGGTCGTATACGGCTAAATCCAGGGGCAGGGAAGGCCGCACACTGCAGTCATTCACGGCACCGGAGGGTTGGTCACCCTCACTCACGTACAGTGGATGTTGCTCGCTCTTGGCCCCGGTAGCTCACGGCTTACCGGGGTTATTTTTTATCCGCGACCTGTTAGTTCTGCCAGTTGTCGCGCGTGGCCCGTTCACTCCTAATGATCCCAACTCTGATAATGAGGCGGCATCATGAAAATACGTTGTTGGGCGGTCGGTTTAATGGTGTTGGGTGGCGTCGTTGTGGGCGGCTGCACTTCATCCTCACACCCGGCTATGACTGCCGATACCCAGGCGCCCCAGCTTTTCGAACTGAATAAAAAAAGTGATCTGCAAGTACTTGAGCAAGCGCCAGGTATTTATCCTTACCTCAACACATTGATCAATGATCCGGCGTCTGAGCAAGTACAGGTGGTAACGGTCAATGCTTCTTTGGTTACCGCCGATACCCAGACGCTGTCGGTGCCGTTGAACAGTGACGAGACGGTAGCCTTCAAGTTGAAACGAGCAGATCCGCCGGCACTTGGCATGGAGGGTTGGGTAGGGGATGCGCTGAGGAACCCCGACCAGAAACCGCGCTCTGTCTCGGAGGTCGACTTTGACCCCTTCACCTGGATTTCCCTGGTGCGCAAAGGCGATCAACTGGTGGGCAGCATGTATGTCGATGGGCAGCACTATCGGTTGGAGTACATAGGGGCCGGGCAGCATGTCCTGATTAAAGAAGATGCGTCGAAGCTGCCGGCGGAGGCGGCCGCCACGTCGGATCCGGATGTCCGGAGCCTGAAAGCTGCCGCTGGCCAGGTGCCGCATTCGGCGCACAGTACGATTCGTGTACTTTTTAGCAGCACCAACGAGGTACGTGAACGCAGGCCAACCTACCGGCAACAGCTTTTGCTGGCACTGCAGACAGCGAATCAGTACATGATCAACTCGCAAGTTCCTGTTACGTTCGAAGTCGCCGGATTCAACGATGTCGATTATTGCGAATGTGGCAAGACCGGCGTTGAGCAGTTTCAAGATTTCAGAACTGCAGGCCGTGAACTGAATACTCAGGTTTTGCAGCGGCGAGCGGAGCTTTACGCTGATTTGGTCACCCTCTATACGTCATGGCCTGGTACAGGGGGGGAGGCTTCCGGCGCCGTTTATTCAATTGTTGGAAACTATCCCTCCCTCGGTCATGAGTATGGCCATAACCTGGGGGCGGCACATGGTTGGAATGGAAACCCGAATGCCGGATATAACCATGGATATGAGCATGCCGATCCAAAATTCCACACGATCATGATAACGACCGCCTACGCAATCCCCTATTTCTCTAATCCGAACCTGTTTTATCAAGGCGTCAGGATCGGTACTTTCGAGCATCACGATGTTGCTCGGCGCTTTAACGAGCGTCGTGAAGAAATAGAAAATTTCTATCCGCCGATGCCCGCGGTGCAGGTAACTGTCTTCGACAACATCAACATGCAGGGCGACACATGCACGTTCGACCTCGCTGAAGATGCCCGCACGACCTTGATCGAGGACGCCTGTGGCGCAGCATGGAAAACCAAGGTCTGGTCGGTGCGGGTTACAAATTTTGGATTAGGTCATACCTTGCGGATAGGCAACACGTCGGCTTGGCATACCTATACAAGCCAAACATACGGTGGCAGTTTCGACATTCCGACCCTCACGGGTTTCGCCCATGACGTTCCTGTAGGACTGGTTTTGACGCCCCACGGAGGCAACCTGAGCAAAAAGATTACCCAGGTTGAGTTCATCAAAGCGACTGCCAGCGGCACCGACCAGTACAGGTAACCAGGTCAGGCCGGAAGTTGCATGATGCGCCCAGTGAACGCTGGTGATGGCAGGTCTTCCTGTCCGGCCACCAGCGATTGCAGGCGCGTCACACTCCCTTCGCCGAACGCAGCCGACCTCGGTCCTGCCAGATCAACATGCAAAAGCATCTGCTCACTGGCTGCCAAAACCTCTTCAAACCCCTCGCGATGCAAGCTGTGATACAGGTGCAGGCGCTTTTTATCGAACCCGATGATTTGCGTCTGTACCCATACTTCGGTACCCAGCTTGACCTCATGCAGGTAATTGATATGCGCTTCGAGTGTGAACAATGAATGCCCACTTTGCCCTCGGGCGTCGGCATCCAGCCCGATGCGCTCCATCAGCGCATCGGTGGCGTAGCTGAAGATCAGCAGGTAATAGGCATCGCGCAGGTGCCCGTTGTAATCGACCCAGTCCTCCTGGACTGGGGTGCGGTAGGTGATCAGTGCGGGCATCGTGGTCTCCTCAGTCGCTGAACGACATGCCGTGGCTGGCCTTGCTGGTTTTCACCGCTTCCAGCACCGCCAGCAAGGTGTCATCACGATAGCGCTCCAGCGCGGCGATGCTGCGCTCGCCCAACTGCTCGGCCGTGCCGGCCACCACATCATCGATCAGCTTGTCGGTAAGCTCTGGCGCCGGCAGGTAGGTCCAGGGCAGTTTCAGCGCCGGGCCGAACTGCGACATGAAGTGGCGCATGCCAGCATCGCCACCGGCCAGGGTGTAGGTCAGGAACGTGCCCATGAACGACCAGCGCAGGCCTGCGCCGAAGCGGATGGCATCATCGATTTCGCCCGTGGTGGCCACACCGTCGTTGACCAGGTGCAGCGCCTCGCGCCACAGCGCTTCGAGCAGGCGGTCGGCGATGAAGCCCGGCACTTCCTTGCGTACGTGCAGTGGGCGCATGCCCAGTGCGGTGTAAATTGTTTTCGCCGCCTCGATGGCTTCAGGCGCGGTACGGTTGCCGCCCACGATCTCCACCAGCGGCAGCAGGTAAACCGGGTTGAACGGGTGGCCGACCACGCAGCGTTCGGGGTGGGTAGCCGATTCGTAGAACTCGCTGGGGAGCAGGCCAGATGTGCTGGAACCGATGATTGCATCAGGCTTGGCTGCGGCGCTGACTTTGGCGTGCAGATCGAGCTTGAGGTCCAGCCGCTCTGGCGCGCTTTCCTGGATGAAGTCAGCGTCGCGCACGCATTCCTCGATGGTGGCGACGAACTTCAAGCGGTCTTGCGCCGCGCCAGGTGCCAGTCCCTGTTTTTCCAGTGCCGGCCAGGCGTTGGCGATGCGCTTGCGCAGCGCCTGCTCGGCGCCGGGGGCCGGGTCCCAGGCGACCACGTCCAGGCCGTGGGCCAGGGCGCGGGCAACCCAGCCGCTGCCGATCACGCCACTACCCAGGGCGGCGAAGGTCTTGATCTCGGTGATGAAAGGCATATCGGACTCCGGGGTATCAGCGGCGTTTGAGGTTCATTTTTTCCCGGCCTTCTGCCGGGGTGAGGATGCGGCCACCCATGCGGGTGATGATTTCGCTCGCGCGCTCCACCAGTTGGCCATTGCTGGCCAACACGCCTTTGTCCAGGTAGAGATTGTCCTCAAGGCCCACCCGTACGTTGCCGCCCAGCAGCACCGCCTGTGCCGCCATGGGCATCTGCATGCGGCCGATGCCGAAGCCGGCCCAGGTGACGTCGGCAGGCAAATTGTCGACCATGGCTTTCATGGTTGTGGTATCGGCCGGTGCGCCCCACGGTATGCCCAGGCACAGCTGGAACAGCGGGTCATGCAATAGGCCTTCCTTGATCATCTGCTTGGCGAACCACAGGTGGCCGGTGTCGAAGATTTCCAGTTCGGCTTTTACGCCCAGTTCGGTGATGCGTTTGGCGCCGGCGCGCAATTGCGCCGGTGTGGAGACGTAGATGGCGTTGCCGTCGCCGAAGTTGAGGGTGCCGCAATCGAGCGTGCAGATTTCCGGCAGCAGTGCTTCGATGTGGGCCAGGCGCTCCAGCGGGCCGATCAGGTCGGTGCCGGGGCCAAACTCCATGGGCGACTCGCCCGGGCCGATTTCCAGGTCGCCGCCCATGCCGGCGGTGAGGTTGACGATGATGTCCACATCGGCTTCGCGGATGCGTTCCATGACCTCGCGGTACAGGTTCACGTCGCGGCTGAAACGGCCGGTTTGCGGGTCGCGGACGTGGCAGTGGACCACGGTGGCGCCGGCTTTGGCGGCCTCTACGGCGGCTTCGGCGATCTGCTTGGGAGTGACCGGGACCAGGTGGCTCTTGGCGACTGTGTCGCCGGCACCGGTGAGGGCGCAGGTGATGATGACGTCGTGGTTCATGGTGGTTCCTTGTCAGGGTTGTGGTGGCCCAATCGGCGTAGGAGCGGCCTTGTGTCGCGAAGGGGGCGCATAGCGGCCCTTGGGTTTGTGCAGCGCGCACAGATCCTGGGGCCGCGTCGCGGCCCTTTCGCGACGCAAGGCCGCTCCTACAGGCGATGAGGCCCTGTCAGTTGGCGGTGAGCTTGAGGTTGTCCGCTGCGGGCTTGCCATCGAAGGTGGTTACCCCTTCAAGCCAGCGCGTCTTGTCCTCGGGGTGGTCCTTGAGCCATTGGCGGGCCGACTCCAGCGCGTCCTTGTGGTCAAGCAGCGGCTGCATCATGCGGCTCTCGTCTTCGGCGCTGAATTTCAGGTTGGCCAGCAGGCGATGGGCGTTGGGGCAGCGTTGGGCGTAGTCCGGCGCGGTGACGGTCCACACCGTGGCGCGGCCTTCGTCAGGGCCCAGGGCATCCTGGCTGTCGCTCAGGTAGACCATGTCGATGTTCACGTTCATCGGGTGCGGCGCCCAGCCGAAGAACACCACGGCCTGCTTGCGGCGCACGGCGCGGTCGACTGCGGCGAGCATGCCGGCCTCGCTGGACTCGACCAGCTGGAACTTGCCCAGGCCGAACTGGTTCTTGGCGATCATCGCCTTGATCTGAGTGTTGGCGCCGGACCCGGGCTCGATGCCATAGATCTTGCCGCCCAGCTCTTTCTCGAACTTGTGGATATCTGCGAAGCTCTTCAGGCCTTTGTCGGCCAGGTACTTGGGTACGGCCAAGGTGGCCCGGGCATCTTCCAGGCTCGGTTTGTCGAGCACCTTGACCTGCTGGGCATCGATGAACGGTGTGATGGTCTGGGTCATGATCGGGTTCCAGTAACCCAGGAACATGTCCAGGCGCTTGTCGCGGATGCCGGCAAAGATGATCTGCTGCGAGGCGCTGGTCTGTTTGGTCTGGTAACCCAGGCCGTCGAGCAACACTTGCGCCATGGCGCTGGTGGCGATGACGTCGGTCCAGTTGACCACGCCAAGGCGCACGTTCTTGCAGGCCGCAGGTTCTGCGGCGAAAAGCGGTGTGGCAACGATGCTGCTCAGGGCAAGTGACAACAGGCTGCGGCGGATCAAGCTGTGCATGGTGGCTCTCCATCGGCAGTGCATATTGTTATTGAGGGCGGCCTCTGCGGACCGTGTGAATACGCTACGCTGGCGGCAAGGTGGAAAATCGCACTCTGGCGACAGGAATTAGCACCTGAGCGACCAGATTTTGTGGAGTAGGGAATGACCGAGACAATTGCCTTTCTTTTGGTACCGGGCTTTTCCGCCATGGGGTTCATTTCGGCGGTGGAACCCCTTCGGGTGGCCAATCGTTTCGGCGGGCAGTTGTACCGGTGGCAGGTGCTAAGCCTGGACGGCAGTGCGGTGTTGGCGAGCAACGGCATGTCGGTGAATGCCGATGCCGCGCTTGGCGGATGTGAGCCTGCAAACACCCTGCTCGTGGTGGCAGGTTTCGAGCCCTTGGCCAATGTTGCACCGAAACTGCTGCATGCGCTGCGAAGGCTCAACCACGAAGCTGTGGTGCTCGGGGGCATCGACACGGGTGCGATGGTGCTGGCTGAGGCAGGCCTGCTGGACGGCTACCGGGCGACATTGCATTGGGAAGCGCTCGAGGCATTCAAGGAGCGCTTTCCAAGCTTGCAGGCTACCCAGGAGCTATTCGAGATTGACCGCAATCGCATCACTTGCGCCGGTGGGACAGCTTCGATTGATTTGATGTTGCACCTGATAGCCCAGTCCCACGGCAGCGACTTGGCAGTCAAGGTGTCCGAACAGTTCGTGCTGGGGCGTATCCGTCAGCGCCAGGACCATCAGCGCCTGCAGATTGGTGCGCGTTACGGTATCAGCAACAAGAAGCTGGTCCATGCCATTGGCGAGATGGAAAAACACACCGAACCACCGCTGAGCACAATGGACCTGGCGGCCGCGATCAAGGTGACACGACGTCAGCTGGAGCGCTTGTTCCGCATGCACCTGAATGAAACACCGAGCAGTTTTTATCTTGCCCTTCGGCTGGATAAGGCACGCCAGCTATTGGCCCAGACCGACATGACGGTGACTGAGGTCAGCCTTGCGTGCGGCTTTGAATTGCCCTCGTACTTCACCCGGCGTTACAAGTTGAGGTTTGGAAAATGCCCGCGGGAAGAGCGTCGCTCGGGCCGTGCAAAGTAGGCTTCATTCCAGCTCACGCTTGAGGATGGCTCGCAGCTTTTCGCGGTTGCGTGATTGCAATTCAGTGCGTAGCGGGGCGAAGGCAACGGGATTGAAACGTGCCCCCAGATGATCAAATATCAGGTTCAGTTTTTTGGTTGGCTCGTCAGGGTCAGTGATGCAGTAGACATAAAACAGGATTCCGACCGGGATCGCGTCCCCTTCATGGTCCATTTCGATGCTCAGGTGCGAAGACGCGTTCATCACGGAAACCGTGCGCATGCCTGCCGAGTTCACAGCCGCTTGGACGTTTTTTTCCATGCTCTTGAACCAGGGGCCTTTATCGCGGGGAGGAGGAATATAGCCGTTGTACACATCGCTCAATGCGAGCAGGTGCGGCTCATACACGATTTTTTTATGGGTATGCTCCAACAACGTGAAGTGCAGCGATTGCAAGGTGGCGAGAACAACTGAGAACCATGGCGCAGGTTGAGTTTCCATGGAATAACTTTCATTGGCTATTGCCTGTGAATAACGCAGGCAAAGCTGCAAGTCCTCCCATGTTTCGAGTGTCAGCCATGGGGCGGGTTTGATGTTCAGTCGCTGCTCGAAGATTCGGGTGTCCAGGTGTGTAGCGTCCATGCGGCATCGCTCCTCGATGAGTGCAGAGGGCGTAAGCGGGTACCAGGTGACCCTGATACCCAGCCTCACCCCTTAAATGGCGAGGAATGCTGCGATGTCGCCTTTGATCTTCTCATTGACAAGATCACGTGCAGCATCAAAGTGGCGTACGCTGAAGCTGCCGTTTTGCGAGGCGCGATAGACGCGGGTCGAGGTTTTGTCGATTTTGCGGGTCAGTGCGCCGTCACGCTCGATTTTCGAATCGTAGCTGGCTTGGAAGCTGGTCATGTGCATGACAGGCAGACCTTGGGGAGTCATTTCGCACTGGGCCACTACGAAGTTGCTCGACTTGCCGGATTCGCTATGGCTGTGCTTCTCCAGGTGCTCCCGGACTTGCGGTTTTTCAACGATCACCTGCATTACGCGCCTGGCACACGCCGCGCGACGCGGGTCACGGGCGACGCTGATGGTAATGGAGTGGGTAATCAACTCTGCCAGTGTCAGGTTGTCTTCATCAATGGCGTCTTCGGCATGTGCCGCACCCGTCATGGTCCAGCCGAACTTGATCAGGCCGTCGTTGTAGTAGTTGTACCACTCCCGCTGTTGGGTCTCTTTGTCAAACTTCTTGTTGGTCAGTTCGGTCATCAGGCGCATACCGGCCAAGATGTCTTCTGCGATGCTGGCAGGTACATTGTCAGCGAATATGCAGATGGTCTGGCCGGTAGCGGCTACGCGCTCTTGACCTTCTTTGCGAATTTTTTCCATTTCAGCTTTGATGTCAGCCATTTCATGATTCCTTGATAGTGGAGGGAGTCAAAGACACACATTGCTAGCCCGTGGTCTTGACGCACTATCGAGAAAGCAGGGAATGCTCATCAGCAGCATATTGTTCCTCTGGCGTTGAGTGTTCACGCTCTCGTGCCTGATCAATCCTCGGGTGCCGGTTCATCACTGTTTTGTGAACCCAGGCTGCGCAAATACTCCGATCGCTCATCACTACGCTGTGCAATACAGCTATTCCAGGCTATCTGGAATGCCTTGCTACCCGCTTGCTCACCGTAGGTTTCGACTTTGCAATCGGCATCGCGCAATTGAGCCCAGACCTTCCTGGCGGATTCGATCTGCGACTGCAGGCCAGCTTCATCACCATACTGATCGAGCATTCGCTGAATCAGGTCGTCATAGGCCGAGTTCAGTTCACGCTCAGCGGTCTGCTTGTTGAATGCCGCGCAGGCGAACGTCTGCTGGTCGGTCTCGACATTGTCGCAAGGCGTGCTTTCTTCCTCACCGGCCTGGGCCCCGCTCACGATGGCCAGCAGCACCAGCCATGCCATTGATTTCATCCGTTTCTCCTCAACAGGCTGTCGAATCGCCGAGATTCTCGCTCAGCCGTAGATTCGGCGATAGCTCCCCGGGCAAATGTTCATGCAACGGCCGCAAAATGTTCGTTATCGAGACTGTCTCGCATCCTCTGACGGCGTCCCAGACGCGGTCATGTCGCGCATTGACGCTTTCGGCAAACCCCCTGTCGTTTTTGCATCGGGGCGCCCTTGGGCACAGGCATATGCTGGCCCCAAAGCGCCGGCACAACGTTCGGTGCGAACCCACTCAATAAAAGGGGACAGCCTGATGAGCCCAGCCGAGCTTCACGCCGACAGCATCGTCATCGACGGTTTGATCATCGCCAAGTGGAACCGCGAACTGTTCGAGGACATGCGCAAAGGCGGGCTGACCGCAGCCAACTGCACGGTGTCGGTCTGGGAAGGCTTCAAGGCCACCGTCGACAACATCGCTGCGAGCCAGAAGCTGATCCGCGACAACAGCGACCTGGTGATGCCAGTACGTACCACCGCCGACATCCGCAAGGCCAAGGAACTGGGCAAGACCGGTATCCTCTTCGGCTTCCAGAATGCTCACGCCTTCGAGGACCAGATTGCCTACGTGGATGTGTTCAAGCAGCTGGGCGTGGGCATCGTGCAGATGTGCTACAACACCCAGAACCTGGTTGGTACAGGCTGCTACGAGCGTGATGGCGGGCTGTCCGGTTTCGGTCGCGAAATCGTCGCCGAGATGAACCGCGTCGGCATCATGTGCGACCTGTCCCACGTTGGCTCCAAGACCTCCGAAGAGGTCATTCTGGAGTCGAAAAAGCCGGTCTGCTACTCCCACTGCCTGCCCTCGGGCCTCAAAGAACACCCGCGCAACAAGTCGGACGAGGAGCTCAAGTTCATCGCCGACCATGGCGGCTTCGTCGGCGTGACCATGTTCGCGCCGTTCCTGGCCAAGGGCATCGACTCCACCATCGACGACTACGCCGAAGCCATCGAGTACACCATGAACATCGTCGGTGAGGATGCTATCGGCATCGGCACCGACTTCACCCAAGGCCACGGCCAGGACTTCTTCGAGTACCTGACCCACGACAAGGGTTACGCCCGTCGCCTGACCAATTTCGGCAAGATCATCAACCCGCTGGGCATCCGCACCGTCGGCGAGTTCCCCAACCTCACCGAGACCTTGCTCAAGCGCGGCCATTCCGAGCGTGTGGTGCGCAAGATCATGGGCGAGAACTGGGTAAACGTTCTCAAGGACGTCTGGGGCGAGTAAGCCGCTCTCCAAGCCTCAAGGCCCCGGCCAGCAACGTCGGGGCAGCCAAACAAAATTTTTTATGGAGTTGAGTTTCCATGGCCAAGATCGCCCCGCAATTGCCAATCGAAGTCGACAGCGAAACCGGTGTCTGGACCAGCGACGCCTTGCCGATGCTGTATGTGCCGCGTCATTTCTTCGTCAACAACCACATGGGCATCGAGGAAGTGCTGGGCGCCGACGCCTATGCCGAGATCCTCTACAAGGCAGGCTACAAGTCGGCCTGGCACTGGTGCGAGAAGGAAGCCGAGTGCCATGGCCTGGAAGGCGTAGCGGTGTTCGAGCACTACATGAAGCGCCTGTCCCAGCGTGGCTGGGGCCTGTTCGAGATCCAGGACATCGACCTGGACAAAGGTACCTGCAGCGTCAAGCTCAAGCACTCGGCGTTCGTGTACGTGTACGGCAAGTGCGGCCGCAAGGTCGACTACATGTTCACCGGTTGGTTCGCCGGCGCAATGGACCAGATTCTCGCTGCACGTGGCAGCTCGATCCGCACCGTGGCCGAGCAGGTCTATGGCGGGTCGGAAGAAGGCCACGAAGATGGCCTGTTCGTTACAAAGCCGTTGTAAGCCGGAGATAGCGTCATGGCATTCGAAGCAATGTTCCAGCCGATCCAGATCGGCAAACTGACCATTCGCAACCGCGTGCTCAGCACCGCGCACGCCGAGGTCTACGCCACTGACGGCGGCATGACCACCGACCGCTATGTGAAGTACTACGAAGAGAAGGCCAAGGGTGGTATCGGCCTGGCGATCTGCGGCGGCTCGTCCGTCGTTGCCATCGACAGCCCGCAGGAATGGTGGTCGTCGGTCAACCTGTCGACCGACCGCATCATCCCGCACTTCCAGAACCTGGCCGACGCCATGCACAAGCATGGCGCCAAGATCATGATCCAGATTACCCACATGGGTCGCCGCTCGCGCTGGGACGGTTTCAACTGGCCGACCCTGATGTCGCCTTCCGGCATCCGTGAGCCCGTGCACCGCGCCACTTGCAAGACCATCGAGGTGGAAGAGATCTGGCGCGTGATCGGCAACTACGCACAGGCCGCGCGCCGTGCCAAGGAAGGTGGCCTGGACGGCGTCGAGCTTTCGGCTGTGCACCAGCACATGATCGACCAGTTCTGGAGCCCGCGGGTCAACAAACGTACTGACGAGTGGGGCGGCACCTTCGAAGGCCGCATGAAGTTCGGCATGGAAGTGCTCAAGGCGGTGCGCGCCGAAGTCGGCGACGACTTCTGCGTGGGCATGCGCATCTGTGGTGACGAGTTCCACCCCGATGGCCTCAGCCACGAGGACATGAAGCAGATCGCCGCCTACTACGATGCTACCGGCATGATCGACTTCATCGGCGTGGTCGGCTCGGGTTGCGATACCCATAACACCCTGGCCAACGTCATTCCCAACATGAGCTACCCGCCAGAGCCGTTCCTGCACCTGGCAGCCGGCATCAAGGAAGTGGTCAAGGTCCCGGTGCTGCACGCGCAGAACATCAAAGACCCGAACCAGGCCACGCGCATCCTCGAAGGCGGCTACGTGGACATGGTCGGCATGACCCGTGCGCACATCGCCGACCCGCACCTGATCGCCAAGATCAAGATGGGTCAGATCGACCAGATCAAGCAATGCGTCGGTGCCAACTATTGCATCGACCGCCAATACCAGGGCCTGGATGTGCTGTGCATCCAGAACGCTGCGACCTCCCGTGAATACATGGGCGTGCCGCACATCATCGAGAAGACTACCGGCGTCAAGCGCAAGGTGGTGGTGGTCGGTGCCGGCCCTGCCGGCATGGAAGCGGCGCGCGTTGCTGCCGAACGCGGCCACGACGTGACCTTGTTCGAGAAGAAGGACCAGATCGGTGGGCAGATCACCATCGCCGCCAAGGCGCCGCAGCGTGACCAGATTGCCGGTATCACCCGCTGGTACCAGCTGGAGCTGGCACGCCTGAAGGTCGACCTGCGCCTGGGTACTGCCGCTGACGTGGCGACCATTCAGGACCTGCGCCCGGACGTCATCGTGCTGGCAGTAGGCGGGCACTCGTTCCTGGAACAGAACGAGCACTGGGGGGCTGCCGAAGGCTTGGTGGTCAGCAGCTGGGACGTGCTCGACGGCAAGGTCGCGCCGGGCAAGAACGTGCTGGTGTACGACACCATCTGCGAATTCACCGGCATGTCGGTGGCCGACTTCATCGCCGACAAGGGCAGCCAGGTCGAAATCGTCACCGACGACATCAAACCGGGCGTTGCCATGGGCGGTACCAGCTTCCCGACCTATTACCGCAGCATGTACCCCAAAGAAGTGATCATGACCGGCGACATGATGCTGGAAAAGGTCTACCGCGAAGGCGACAAACTTGTGGCGGTGCTTGAGAACGAATACACCGGCGCAAAGGAAGAGCGCGTGGTCGATCAGGTGGTGGTCGAGAACGGTGTGCGCCCTGACGAAGCGCTGTACTACGCGCTCAAGGAAGGCTCGCGCAACAAGGGCCAGATCGACGTGGAGGCGCTGTTCGCCATCAAGCCACAGCCGATCCTGAGCCAGCCGGGCGAAGGCTACCTGCTGTACCGCATCGGCGACTGCGTGGCCCAGCGCAACGTACATGCGGCGATCTACGACGCCTTGCGCCTGTGCAAGGATTTCTGATCGCACCGCCTCTCTAGGGGCGGGACCGGCCCCCCGTGTAGGAGCGGCCTTGTGTCGCGAAAGGGTCGCGAAGCGGCCCCAAGATCTTCACAGCACTATAGATTTTGGGGCCGCTTCGCGACCCTTTCGCGACACAAGGCCGCTCCTACATGGGGTCCGCGCTGGCCTTCGGGGCAGCGCAAGAATCCAGCTGTTGTGGGAGCCCCCCATGTTGAACACCCTGTTACCCATCCTGCTGTTCGCTGCCCTTGGCCTGGCGGTGCTCGGCGCCCTGCGCCGGGTGCGCATGTGGCGGCGTGGCCGAGCCTCCAAGGTCGACCTGATCGGCGGCCTGCTGGCCATGCCGCGGCGCTACCTGGTGGACCTGCACCACGTGGTCGAGCGCGACAAGTACATGTCCAAGACCCACGTGGCCACTGCGGGCGGCTTTGTACTATCGGCAGTGCTGGCAATCCTGGTGCACGGCTTCGGCCTGCAGAGCAAGATCCTTGGCTACGCCTTGCTGGTGGCGACTGTAATCATGTTCACCGGTGCCATCTTCGTCTTCAAGCGCCGGCTCAACCCGCCATCGCGCCTGTCCAAAGGCCCATGGATGCGCCTGCCGAAAAGCCTGCTGGTGTTCGCCGCAAGCTTCTTCATTGCCACCTTGCCGGTGGCCGGCATCCTGCCCGCCAACACCGGTGGCTGGGTGATGGTCGCGATACTTGGCTTGGGCGTGCTGTGGGGCGTGTCGGAGCTGTTCTTCGGCATGACCTGGGGCGGCCCGATGAAACACGCCTTCGCCGGTGCCCTGCACCTGGCTTGGCACCGCCGCGCCGAACGCTTCGGCGGCGGCCGTTCAACCGGTTTGAAGCCGCTGGACCTGGAAGACCCGAACGCCCCGCTGGGCGTGGAAAAGCCGGTGGACTTCACCTGGAACCAGCTGTTGGGCTTCGACGCCTGCGTGCAGTGCGGCAAATGTGAGGCGGTGTGCCCGGCGTTCGCTGCGGGCCAGCCGCTGAACCCGAAAAAACTCATTCAGGACATGGTCATCGGCCTGGCCGGTGGCACCGATGCCAAGTTCGCTGGCAGCCCGTACCCTGGCAAGCCGATCGGCGAACACGGCGGTAATCCACACCAACCGATCGTCAACGGCCTGGTCGACGCCGAAACACTGTGGTCGTGCACCACCTGCCGTGCCTGCGTCGAGGAATGCCCGATGATGATCGAGCACGTCGATGCCATCGTCGACATGCGCCGCCACCTCACCCTGGAAAAGGGCGCAACCCCGAACAAGGGCGCCGAGGTGCTGGATAACCTGATCGCGACCGACAACCCGGGCGGCTTTGCCCCAGGCGGGCGGATGAACTGGGCCGCTGACCTTAACCTGAACCTGCTGTCTGACGTGAAAACCACCGAAGTGCTGTTCTGGGTCGGTGACGGCGCGTTCGACATGCGCAACCAGCGCACCCTGCGGTCGTTCGTCAAAGTACTCAAGGCCTCGGGCGTGGACTTCGCCGTGCTTGGCCTGGAAGAGCGTGACAGCGGCGATGTGGCGCGCCGCCTGGGTGACGAAGCGACCTTCCAGCAGTTGGCCAAACGCAATATCCAGACCCTGGCCAAGTACAAGTTCCAGCGCATTGTCACCTGCGATCCGCACAGCTTCCATGTGCTGAAGAACGAGTACGGCGCGTTGGGCGGCGACTACCAGGTGCAGCACCACAGCACTTACATCGCCGAGCTGATCGCAGCCAGTAAGCTCAACCTCGGGCAGCACAAGGGCGGCAGCGTCACCTATCACGACCCGTGCTACTTGGGCCGCTACAACGGCGAATACGAGGCCCCGCGGCAAGTGTTGAAGGCGCTGGGTATCGAAGTACGCGAAATGCAGCGCTCGGGGTTCCGTTCCCGCTGCTGCGGCGGAGGCGGCGGTGCGCCGATCACCGACATCCCGGGCAAGCAACGTATCCCCGACATGCGCATGGATGACATCCGGGAGACCCAGGCCGAGCTGGTGGCGGTAGGGTGCCCGCAGTGCACTGCGATGCTCGAAGGGGTGGTCGAACCACGCCCACAGATAAAGGACCTCGCCGAGTTGGTAGCCGATGTGCTGATCGAAGAGGAAACACCTGCGGCCCCAAAGTCGCCAACGGTAGAACGTGAACCTGCGGAGGTGCACTGATGAGCGACATCATCCGCCGCGACCCACGCGCCGAGTGGATCGCCCGTAACCGCCTGCATCCGCTGCATGCGGCGCTGCAGACGCAACAAACCCGCTGGCTGGGGCCCAACGGCCTCATGCGCAAGAACCCGCATGCCATCGCCGCCGGTTTCATCGGTCCCAATGGCCTCAAGCGCATCGACCGCAGCGGTGCTCAACAGGGCACCGCTGTCGGCGGGCGGCGCAGCGCGGCGGCCGAAGTGCAATTGCCGCTGCATCAGGTGCCAGCGCCTGCGTTCTACATCGCCGTGGTGCCCGACATGGTGGGCGGCCGCCTCAGCAGCCATGACCGTGACCTGCTCGGCCTTGCCCACAGCCTGGCCGGGAGTGACGGCGCGGTGTTGGCCGTGGTGTTTGGAGAGCACAAGGAAAGCAAGTTTTCCACAGCGGGTGTCGACCGCGTGCTGGTCATCGACGGCGAGCAGTTTGAAGGTTATGCACCGGAGCAACGGGTCCAGGGTCTGCGCGCTGTGGATAACCAGTTCACCCCACGCCATTGGTTGTTGCCCGATAGCCGCACCGGGGGTGGCGAACTGGGCCGGCGCTTGGCTGCAGCCTTGGGCGAACGGCCGGCGACGCGCGTCTGGCAGATCAAGGACGGCCAATGCATCGGCCGTGCTGGCGCGGGTCAGCAGGACCTGCAACGCGCGGTGCCGCGCCTGATCCTGGGTGCTGCCGAGTGCGCCGAGCCGGTCAGCGAGACCCGCCACGAAGCATTGCCGGTGGAGTTGTCCACAGGCGTGGTGCGCAGCTTGTCGCGTATCGAAGACCTTGGCTCGGTGGCCGTCGACCCGGCGACCATCGCCATGGCCGAGGCCGAATTCATCGTCTCGGGGGGGAATGGCGTCAAGGATTGGGACCTCTACCACAAGGCGACTGCTGCTCTGGGGGCAACCGAGGGTGCTTCGCGGGTGGCGGTGGACGATGGCTTCATGCCGCGTAATCGCCAGGTCGGCGCAACCGGCACCTGGGTTACCGCACGGGTCTATGTGGCTGTGGGGATCTCGGGCGCGATCCAGCACCTGCAGGGTATCGGTGCCTGCGACAAGGTGGTGGCGATCAACATGGACCCGGGCTGCGACATGATCAAACGGGCTGACCTGTCGGTGATTGGCGACAGTTCGGCGATTCTCCAGGCACTGATCGAGGCTGTGGACAACTTCCGCAGCGGCGGCCAGCGCGACGCAGCGTAAGGGCATGAGCATGAGTACGAAAGTCATCAGCCTGGTTTCCATCGGTGCCCATCCAAGCTCCGGCCGCGCCCGTCGCGCCGAGCAGGATGCCCGTGCCGTGGAGCTGGGCTTGCAGCTGGCTGGGGATAACTTGCAGGTGGTGCATGCCGGTGACCCGCGCGAAGAAGCGCTGCGCGCATACTTGGGGATGGGCCTGGACCATCTGGACGTGCTGGAGCAGCCGGCCGGTGCCGATGTGCTCGGTGTGCTGGGCGATTACCTACGCGATGCCGGGGCACAGTTGGTACTGACCGGCAGCCAGGCCGAAACCGGCGAGGGCTCTGGCATGTTGCCCTTCCTGCTGGCCGAAAAGCTCGGCTGGCCGTTGATCGTGGGGTTGGCAGAGGTGGAGTCGATCGACAACGGCACCGCCCAAGTACTGCAGGCGTTGCCTCGTGGGCAGCGGCGCAGGCTGAAAGTGCGCCTGCCGTTGCTGGCAACTGTGGATAACGCGGCGCCCAAACCGCGGCAGAGTGCCTTTGGGCCGGCGCGGCGCGGTGTGTTGGCGGCACGCAATGTCGCCATCGTCGAGGATGAACTGCTGGGCGAAGCGCAGTTGCAGCCAGCCCGCCCAAGGCCCAAGCGCCTGAAGGTGATCAAGGCCAAAAGCGGCGCCGACCGGATGAAGGCCGCGACGGCCAAGGCCAGTGGAGGCGGCGGTAAGGTCTTGAAAGACGTTTCTCCACAGGAAGGCGCCGAAGCGATTCTCAAGTTGCTGGTGGAGGAGGGCGTATTGCGCTGAGGTTACCCACGGAATCTGTTCGCCAAGGTGTGGATAAAGTGTTTGCCAATCGCTGCAAGCCAGCAAGGACGCCGTCTTGAAGGATATGATCAAATAATCGCCAATTACTTCAAACCTGGGTCTAAACACCACGGCCCCTAAGGTTTTGCTTTGTTATCCACAGCAGTTATCAACATCCCTATGACTTGCCCACAATGTCTGTTAGTCAACCTGTGGGCAAGTTGTTTGGTAAGTGCTACAGCCATTGCTTTCAAAGGCTTGCAGGGTTTTGATCAAAAAATGATCTGACGAGGCTGAGCTTCGCTCCGGTCCAGCTGTAACTGTCATTTCTGCCAGTTAACGTTCCATACAGCCCTTGTTAACGTTATGGCACAAATGGCCTGGAGCGTTGCCATGGGCAAAACCACACTGCTGGCGACTGATCTCCAGCGCACCGTTGTGCGCAGCGGGGATGCCTTGCCTCGACGCTATACCCCCTATGGCGGATTCAGGCCGGATGATGGCTCCTGGTTGGGGTTTTCAGACGCCCACCTTGATCACGCCAGTGGCTGCTACTTGCTGGGTAACGGGCACCGCGCCTTTAGCCCGGCACTGATGCGCTTTGGTTCGCCTGACCGACTCAGCCCGTTCGCGCGGGGTGGCCTGAATGCTTACGCTTATTGCCTTGGAGACCCGATCAACCATCGCGATCCGACGGGGCAGGAGGCCGCAGACTATCTGTTTCCCATCCTGAGCATCCTTTCCAACCTTGCGGGTGCGTTCACCAGTGGTCTACGGCTGCGATCGATGTCGCGAACCCGCCAGATGCACCAAGCAACGGGATCCTATCCTGCCAGCCGTGGTGGCTTTATGACCTATGGCACCGTGGAAAGTCATACATTACCGCCGTCATCGGTCGATTGGGCGTTCACAGGGATAAGTGGTGTCAGTGCCGTTGCAGGCATCACCCTGGGCATCAGCCGAACCGTGGAGCCAGGAGAAGACTGGCAGACATGGGCGTTGGCGACCCTGACCGTCATATCACTAGGCACATCGGTCAAAGAGGTGTGGGCGTTGGCCCAGGCCAGGTCGTGGGAGCGATATCCTGTCACCACTGTGCGGATGAACTCCAACGGGGCAGATTCAGCAGGCTCGACGCCTCCGGCCGCTAGGTCGAACAGCACGGCTGCAAACGCCATACGGCAATCTTGGAGCGAGCTTGAGCCAGTGGCGGGCGCCACTGGCCGAAGGTGAGCGGCTACTTACTGAGCCTGCACTTCCTTAAGGTACGCAGCCGGCTCTGCACCAAGGTTCTCCAGCACGCGCTGGCTGTACCAATCGATGAAGTTCACCACACCAAACTCATAAGTCTTCGAGTACGGCCCTGGCTGGTAAGCCGTGGAGTTGATGCCACGCTGGTTCTCTTCCGCCAAACGGCGGTCCTGGTCATTGGTGGCATCCCAGACCTTGCGCATACGTTCCGGGTCGTAATCGACACCTTCGACGGCATCCTTGTGCACCAGCCACTTGGTGGTGACCATGGTCTCCTGGGCGCTGATCGGCCATACGGTGAAGACGATCATGTGGTCGCCCATGCAGTGGTTCCACGAGTGCGGCAGGTGCAGGATGCGCATCGAGCCCAGGTCCGGGTTCTTGATACGGCCCATCAGCTTCTGGCAGGCCTGCTTGCCGTCCATGGTCATCGACACGGTGCCCTTGAGCAGCGGCATGCGCACGATGCGGTTACGCAGGCCATGGCTCTTGTGCAGGTACGGGATCTTCTCGGCTTCCCAGGCGGCGGCGGAGGCGGCCACGTGGTCCTTGAATTCCTGGCTGGCGCGCGGGTCGTTGGTGTCGTCCCACTCCAGCAGGGTTTGCAGCAGCTCCGGGTGTGAGCCGGAGCAGTGGTAGCACTCGCGGTTGTTTTCCAGCACCAGCTTCCAGTTGGCCTTTTCCATCAAGGTGGTTTGCACTGCCACCTTGGTGTTCTCCATGTCATACGGTTCCATGTAGTGGTCCAGGGTGGCCAGGAACTCGTCGATAGCAGGTGGGTTTTCCGCCAGGCTGATGAAGATGTAGCCACCTGCGACCTTAACGTTCACAGGCTTCAGGCCGTACTCCTTCATGTCGAAGTCGGCGCCCATTTCAGTACCCGCGAACAGCAGGCGGCCGTCCAGTTCATACGTCCACTGGTGGTAATGGCAGACCAGCTTTGCCACTTTGCCTTTCTCACTGACGCACAGGCGCGAGCCGCGATGGCGGCAGACGTTGTGGAAGGCATGCACCTTACCTTCGCTACCGCGCACCACAATGATCGGGTTCTTGCCGATCTGCAGGGTGATGTAGTTGCCCTTGGCCGGGATTTCGCACGTCATGCCGGCAATCAGCCATTCCTTGTGGAAGATCTCCTGCATGTCTATCTGGAACAGACGCTCGTCGGTGTAGAACGGCTGGGGCAGCGAGTAGGTGCGCTCGCGGGTCTGCAGCATCTCGGCGGTGGCCTTGCGTGCAGGTTCCAGTGGATCGCCCAGGCTCAGGGTTGCGGTGACGTCCATCGTGTAATCCTCGGGGCCGTATGCGGCCGGCAAAAGGTGGCTAATCGTTGTTGTGGTGCCGCAAGAGCATCTGTCAAAAAACAGCAGGTTCTTTTGCCGTGGAGTGTGCGTCCGAAGACGCCGCGAACCGTATCCATGGGCGACATGGCCGATTTGAATTACGACGCGCCAGCCCTTGTAGCACGGGGCTGGTCGCGATAAGCACGCCGATGTCGCAGGCAGGAATGTGCGGCGCCTTCAGCTTGCGCATTATCGCAGCCATGAAAAGGGCCAATTGTCGGCCGCTGGAGATGAACATGTCCGATACTTTCCTCAATCCGGTCACCACCCAGACCTGGGCCAATGGCCGCCACATCGTGCGCTGCGTCAAGGTCATCCAGGAGACCTGGGACGTGCGCACCTTCTGCTTCATGGCCGACCAGCCGATCATGTTCTTCTTCAAGCCTGGGCAGTTCGTCACCCTGGAGCTGGAGATCGAAGGCAAGCCGGTGATGCGTTCCTACACCATCTCCAGTTCGCCGTCGGTGCCCTACAGCTTCTCGATCACGGTCAAGCGGGTGCCAGGCGGGCATGTGTCCAACTACCTGCACGACACCATGCACGAAGGCCTTGAAGTGCCGGTGCACGGCCCGGTGGGGCTGTTCAACGCCATCGACTTCCCGGCGGCCAAGGTGCTGTACCTCTCCGGCGGTGTCGGTATTACGCCGGTGATGTCCATGGCGCGCTGGTTCTACGACACCAACGCCAATGTCGACATGGTCTTCGTGCACAGCGCCCGTTCACCGAAAGACATCATCTACCACCGCGAACTGGAGCAGATGGCTTCACGCATCCCCAACTTCAGCCTGCACATCATTTGCGAGAAGCATGGCCTGGGTGAGCCATGGGCGGGTTATCGCGGCTATCTGAACCAGCGGCTTATGGAGTTGATTGCGCCCGATTACATGGAGCGCACGGTGTTCTGCTGCGGCCCGACGCCATACATGACTGCGGTCAAGCGCATGCTCGAGGCCGTCGGTTTTGACATGAAGAACTACCACGAGGAGTCGTTCGGTGCGACGCCGGCAGAGGCCAAGGCCGACGCCGTGGAGCATGCCGAGCAGGCGGCCGATGCGCCGGAAGTGGACGTTTCCGAGCTCAACCTGGTGGAGTTCATCGGCAGCGAGAAGAGCATCCGGGTTGCCCCGGGCGAGACCGTGCATGCGGCGGCGGCGAAGGTTGGCCTGATGATTCCGAAAGCCTGCGGTATGGGCATTTGCGGGACGTGCAAGGTGCTCAAGCTGGGCGGGGAAGTGGAAATGGAGCACAACGGCGGTATCACCGAAGAGGACGAAGCCGAGGGCTACATTCTGTCTTGCTGCAGCGTGCCGAAAGGGGATGTGCGGATCGATTACTGATCCGGAAATTGCTGGGGCTGCCTTGCAGCCCAATCGCCGGCAAGCCGACTCCCACAAGGTTCCGTAGCGCTGCTGTCAATGGCACAGCTGGCACAGATCTCTGTGGGAGCCGGCTTGCCGGCGATTGGGCCGCAAAGCGGCCCCGGCGATGTCAGGTGCGAAAACGTGCCACCAGCCCATTCAGATCCACAGCCAGGCGCGACAGCTCTGCACTCGCCGCGCTGGTCTGGTGCGCGCCGGTTGCGCTCTGCACCGAAAGGTCATTGATATTCACCAGGTTGCGGTCCACTTCCCGCGCCACTTGGGCCTGTTCTTCCGCCGCGCTGGCGATTACCAGGTTGCGTTCATTGATCTGCGCCACTGCCCCGGCGATGGTGTCCAGCGCCATGCCGGCGCCCTTGGCGATATTCAGCGTCGACTCGGCGCGTTCGGTGCTTGTGCGCATCGATTCGACCGCCTGTTCGGTGCCGCCTTGGATGCTGCCGATCATCCGTTCAATTTCGCTGGTCGACTGCTGGGTGCGGTGGGCCAGTGCGCGCACCTCGTCTGCCACCACGGCAAAGCCACGGCCTGCTTCACCCGCGCGGGCTGCCTCGATCGCAGCGTTGAGCGCCAGCAGATTGGTCTGGTCGGCCAGGCCACGGATGACATCCAGTACCTTGCCGATGTCGCGCGATTGTTCGGCCAAGTGGGTGATCAGTTTGGCCGTAGCCTGCACATCACCGCTCATCCGCTCGATGGCACCCACGGTTTCCAGCACCAGGTCACGGCCGTCGCCGGTCGAGCGGCTGGCTTCGCTGGAGGCTTCTGAGGTGCTTACAGCGTTACGTGCCACTTCCTCGACGGCGCTGGTCATCTCGGTCACCGCCGTGGCGGCCTGCTCGATTTCGTTGTTCTGCTGTTGCAGGCCTCGCGCGCTCTCGTCGGTAACGGCGTTCAGCTCTTCGGCGGCCGACGCCAGCTGGGTAGCGGAGCCAGCAATCAGCTGCAGGGTGTCACGCAATTTTTCCTGCATGCGCGCCATCGCGCGCAGCAGGCGTGCGGCCTCATCGGTGCCTTCGGCGCGGATGATATGGGTCAGGTCACCGTCGGCAATCTGCTCGGCGGCTAGGAGGGCTTCGTCGATCGGCTTGACGATGCTGCGGGTCAGCAGCAACGCGCAGAGGAAGGTCAGCACGGCTGCGGCAATCAGCAGGCCGATCACCAACGCGAAGGCCGCGGCATACTGATTGGCAGCGGTTTCGTTGGTTGCGCGCGTCTGTTCTGTGTTGATGCGCACCAAGGTGTTCATGACCTTGTTGATCTGCTCGGAATTGGCCAGCAGGTCGCGGTTGAGCAGATCACGCAGCTCATCGGTGCGGTTGGCCTGGCTCAGGCTGCGCATGCGCGACTCCAGCTGACGGTACTGGTTTAGCAGCTCGGTGTACTGGTCGAAGGCGGCCTGTTCGTCTGCGGCGCTGATCAGGGGCAGGTAGGCCTGGCGAGCACGGTCGATCTCGGCGTTGCGCTGGTCCAGCAGGTTGAGGGTGTCGCGCTGGACTTCCGGCTCGCGGTTGAGCATCAAGCGGTAGGAGAGGGTGCGCAGGCGCAGGTTGAGCGAGGTCAGTTCGTCCAGGGTCTTGATACTGGGCACGCTGATGTTTTCGATGGCAAGGCCCGCCTGGCGGATGTTGCCCATCTGCATGAGCGAGAAGACGCCAAGGCCGAGCATGAGCAAGCCGATCAGGGCGAACCCGAGCAGGGCGCGCGGGGCGATATTCATGTTGCGTAGGGACATGGAAGGAAGAATCCAGACAGAGAAGTGGACGCGTTCCATGCGACGAAATATGACTTACCTGGCTATCGGTCGTGACCGGCCAGTCTTGAGCGTGAACGGCGAAAGTTGTGAGCCAGCTATCCATTTACCTGACCGGCGGTTGACCCAGGTCGGAACAAGGGGCCCGATACCCTGTCAATCTGCGGGATAGAAACCTTGAGATTCCGATATTTAATGGCGAGGGCTCACACTTTTCTTTATCGTGTGCGCCCTTTGCAACAACCCGAGATAGACCCCATGCTGGAAGCCTCCCTGAATCAACTCGAGCAACTGGTCAGCGACCTGATGCAGAAAAACGCTCAACTCACCGAGCAGAACACCACCCTTGGCCAGGAACTGGCCCAGGCCAAGGAAGAGAACGAAACCCTGCAACTGTCGCTGATGGAGCAGGAAGAGAAGCACGGCGCCACCGCCGCGCGCATCCAGGCGCTGGTTGAGCGCGCCAGTGCAGGTGTCGTCGGCGCATGAGACTGCAAGCGCAGCCGGTCAATGTCGTGTCGATCCTCGGCAACGATTATTCGATCAAGGCGCCCGAAGGCCAGGAAGAAACCCTGGCGCAGGCGGTACGCATGCTCAACACCGCCCTTGCCGAAACCAAACGTTCGTACCCGACCCTGATCGGCGACAAGCTGCTGGTGCTGGCCGCCCTGAATCTGTGTTCCAAGCAGGTTGAACTGCAGAAGGAACATCAGCAGACCCTTGAGCGTACACAGGCGCAGATCGACGCCACGGTGGACGCGATCGTTCGGACCATCGCCGAACAGTAAGAGCGCACCGATAACGCTGTGGGTACAGGCTTGCCTGCCCCACGGCGTCTCCACCCTTGTTGCAGATCGCTGGTATAACTGGATACCTGAGTGTATACACTTTCCCCCAAACAAAAATTCCTGGGGAGGAAGGGGCATGGGTATCTGGCGTCGAAGTATCCAGTGGCAGTTGATCGCGAGCATGGGCGCGGCACTGCTGGTGAGCATCCTGGTGGTCGTGATCATTTTCACCGTGGCGCTCAACCGCCTCACCGATCGCTACCTTGTGGACACGGCGCTGCCGGCCAGCATCGAAGCCATCCGCAACGACATCGAGCGAATGCTTGGCCAGCCGCTGGTAGCCGCAGCCGACATCGCCGGCAACACGCTGCTGCGTGATTGGCTGGCCGCCGGTGAAGATGCTGGCGAAATGCCGCGCTTTATCGAATACCTGCAGGCCGCCAAGCAGCGCAACCAGGCCTTCACCACACTCTTCGCCTCGACCGAGACCGGCCACTACTACAACGAGAATGGCTTGGACCGCACCCTCAGCCGTGACAACCCCAAAGACAAGTGGTTTTACGGCTACATCGACAGTGGCGCCGAGCGCCTGATCAATATCGATATCGACGGCGCTACCGGCGAGCTGGCGCTGTTCATCGACTACCGCGTGGAAAAGGACGGCAAGCTGGTCGGTGTGGCCGGCATGGGCCTGCGCATGACCGAGCTGTCGAAACTTATCCACGACTTCAGCTTTGGCGAGCACGGCAAGGTGTTTCTGGTACGCAACGATGGCTTGATCCAGGTGCACCCGGACAATGCCTTCAGCGGCAAGCGACAGCTCGCGCAGCAGCTCGATGAACAGGCCGCCAAGGTGGTGATGAGTGGTGAGCAGGGCTTGCGCACCAGCCGTTTCCAGCGTGAAGGCGAAGGCTATCTGGCCTTGGGCTTGCCCCTGCGCGACCTGAACTGGACCTTGGTTGCCGAGGTGCCTGAGGCAGAGATCTATGCGCAGATGCGTCAGGCGGTTTGGCTCACCACGGCGATCGGTGGTGGTGTGGCGCTGCTCTCGCTTTTGCTGGTGGTGCTGCTGGCGCGCGGGCTGGTGCGGCCTATTCGCCGTGTGACCGCCGCGCTGGTGCAGATTGGCAGCGGTGCGGGTGACCTCAGCCATCGCCTGGACGATTCGCGTCAGGACGAACTGGGCGATCTGGCCCGCGGCTTCAACCGTTTTCTCGACAGCCAGCGCGGGCTGATCGGCGAGGTGCTGCGCACCACCGAGCGCTTGCATCGGGCTGTCGAACAGGTGACTCAGGTTGTGGACAACACGGCCGAACGTTCCGGGCGGCAGCAGGAAATGACCGAAATGGTTGCCACCGCCGTGCACGAAATGGGGCTGACCGTGCAGGACATTGCCCGCAACGCCGGCGATGCTGCGCAGGCTTCGCAGTCAGCGCGGGACGAAGCCTTGCAGGCGCGTGAAGTGGTGCGCCGGTCGATCCAGGGTATCGAGGGCATGTCAGGTGACATCGGCAAGGCTGCGGATGCGGTGGCGCAATTGGCCGACGAAGTCGCCTCTATCGATGAAGTATTGGCGGTGATCCGCAGCATTTCCGAACAGACCAACCTGCTGGCGCTCAACGCTGCCATCGAGGCGGCGCGAGCAGGGGAGATGGGGCGTGGCTTTGCCGTGGTGGCAGATGAGGTGCGGACGCTGGCACGTCGTACCCAGGTGTCGACGGATGAAGTCCAGCAGATGATCCAGCGCCTCAAGCACGGGGCGGGTTCGGCGGTAACGTCGATGCACGCGGGGCAGCAGGCGACGGGTAGTGGCGTGGAGTCGAGCCAGCGAACCGGCGCCTCGTTGGGGGCGATTACCGACCAGGTCGAGCACATCAGCGACATGAACCATCAGGTGGCAACGGCGACGGAAGAGCAGTCGGCGGTGACCGAGGAGATCAACCGGACGGTGCAGGGGATTTCTGACCTGGCCAGGGAAACGGCGGCGGAAGTGCAGGGGTGTCGCGAGGAGTGCCAGGCGTTGCGTGGGCTGGCCGATGATCTTGCGCGGCAGATGGGTGGGTTCAAACTTTAGATCGCTGGGGCCGCTCCTACAGCATTCTGTAGGAGCGGCCTTGCGTCGCGAAAGGAGGGCAAAGCCCTCCCGGCAAGCTGTCAGGCGCCGATGATGTTGCGAATATCCGCCGCCAGCTCGCGCACGCGTGCCTCTTCGGTATCCCAGGAGCACATGAACCGCGCCCCGCCACTGCCAATGAAGGTGTAGAACCGCCAGCCCTTGCCACGCAGTGCTTCCAGCGCCGGCTCCGGCATCTGCAGGAACACCCCGTTGGCCTCCACCGGGAACATCAGCTCCACCCCCGGCAGGTCACTCACCAACGACGCCAGCAATTGTGCGCAACGGTTGGCGTGGTTGCCATGGCGCAGCCAGGCGCCGTCTTCCAGCAGCCCGACCCAGGGCGCCGACAAAAAGCGCATCTTCGAGGCCAGTTGCCCGGCCTGCTTGCAGCGGTAGTCGAAGTCTTCGGCCAGGTCGCGGTTGAAGAACAGGATCGCTTCACCCACCGCCATGCCGTTCTTGGTGCCGCCAAAACACAGCACATCCACGCCCGCCTTCCAGGTCAGCTCGGCCGGGCTGCAGCCAAGAAATGCGCAGGCATTGGTGAACCGCGCGCCGTCCATATGCAGGTTCAGGCCCAGCTCCTTGCAGGTGGCGCTGATCGCCTTGAGCTCATCGGGGCGGTACACGGTGCCCACTTCGGTGGCCTGGGTGAGGGTCACCACGCGTGGCTTGGGGTAGTGGATGTCCTGGCGCTTGAGCGCCACTTCACGAATTGATTGTGGCGTCAGCTTGCCGTTGACGCTGGGCGCGGTGAGCAGCTTGGAACCGTTGGAGAAAAACTCCGGCGCGCCGCATTCGTCGGTCTCTACGTGGGCGGTTTCGGAGCAGATCACGCTGTGGTAGCTCTGGCACAGCGAGGCCAGGGCCAGCGAATTGGCCGCGGTGCCGTTGAAGGCGAAAAACACTTCGCAGTCGGTTTCGAACAGCTCGCGGAAGTACTGTGCGGCACGCTCGGTCCACTGGTCGTCGCCGTAGGCGCGGTCGTGGCCCATGTTGGCCTTTTCCATCGCTGCCCAGGCTTCGGGGCAGATACCGGAATAATTGTCGCTGGCGAATTGTTGGCTTTTATCTGTCATGACACGGTCCTGTGAACAACGCAGAACAGCACTCTAAACCATCGATTCAGCGGTTGCCTATGTAGGAGCGGCCTTGCGTCGCGAAAGGGTCGCGACGCGACCCCAGCCATTGCTTAAGCGCTGCTGAAGCTTGGGGCCGCTGCGCGACCCGTTCGCGACGCAAGGCCGCTCCTACAGGGATTTGCGCAACCGACGGGTGAATGTCGTAAACGCGCCATTGCAAGGCGTGCGCAGGCATCTGACCCACCCCGGCCAGTCATACCATCGCCACAAAGGGCCACAGTGCTCTACAGACAAGAAACGATCGCTGCCGGGAGAACCACGATGTTCAGCAAGCAAGACCAGATCCAGGGTTACGACGACGCACTGCTGGCGGCGATGAATGCCGAAGAACAGCGCCAGGAAGATCACATCGAGCTGATCGCCTCGGAGAACTACACCAGCAAGCGCGTCATGCAGGCCCAAGGCAGCGGCCTGACCAACAAGTACGCCGAAGGCTACCCAGGCAAGCGCTACTACGGTGGCTGCGAGCACGTCGACAAAGTCGAGGCGCTGGCCATCGAGCGCGCCAAGCAGCTGTTCGGTGCCGACTACGCCAACGTTCAGCCACATTCCGGCTCTTCGGCCAACAGCGCCGTGTATCTGGCTCTGCTGCAGGCCGGTGACACCATCCTGGGCATGAGCCTGGCCCACGGCGGCCACCTGACCCACGGCGCCAAAGTGTCGTCCTCGGGCAAGCTGTACAACGCGGTGCAATACGGCATCGACACCAACACCGGTCTGATCGACTACGACGAAGTCGAGCGCCTGGCCGTCGAGCACAAGCCGAAGATGATCGTTGCCGGCTTCTCGGCCTATTCCAAGACCCTCGACTTCCCGCGTTTTCGCGCCATCGCCGACAAGGTCGGTGCGCTGTTGTTCGTCGACATGGCCCACGTTGCCGGCCTGGTTGCCGCTGGCCTGTACCCGAACCCGATCCCGTTCGCCGACGTGGTGACCACCACTACCCACAAGACCCTGCGCGGCCCACGTGGCGGCCTGATCCTGGCCAAGTCGAACGAAGAAATCGAGAAAAAGCTCAACGCCGCAGTATTCCCTGGCGCCCAGGGCGGCCCGCTGATGCACGTCATCGCCGCCAAGGCCGTGTGCTTCAAGGAAGCTCAGGAGCCTGAGTTCAAGAGCTACCAGAAGCAGGTCATCGAGAACGCCCAGGCCATGGCCCAGGTGTTCATCGACCGCGGCTACGACGTGGTCTCCGGCGGTACCGACAACCACCTGTTCCTGGTCAGCCTGATCCGCCAGGGCCTGACCGGCAAAGATGCCGACGCTGCCTTGGGCCGCGCGCACATCACCGTCAACAAAAACGCTGTGCCGAACGACCCGCAGTCGCCGTTCGTCACTTCCGGCCTGCGCATCGGCACCCCTGCTGTCACCACACGCGGCTTCAAGGTCGCCCAGTGTGTGGCCCTGGCCGGCTGGATCTGCGACATCCTCGACAACCTCGGTGACGCTGACGTCGAAGCCGATGTGGCGAAGAACGTCGCGGCTCTGTGCACAGACTTCCCTGTTTACCGCTGAGTGGAGTAAACGACCATGCAACGCTACTCGGGCTTCGGCCTCTTCAAACACTCCCTCAGCCACCACGAGAACTGGCAGCGCATGTGGCGCACGCCGACCCCTAAAAAGGTCTACGACGTGGTCATCGTCGGCGGTGGCGGCCATGGCCTGGCCACCGCCTACTACCTGGCCAAGGAACACGGCATCACCAATGTCGCGGTGGTCGAGAAAGGTTACCTGGGCGGCGGCAACACCGCCCGTAACACCACCATCGTGCGTTCCAACTACCTGTGGGACGAATCGGCCCAGCTGTACGAGCATGCCATGAAGCTGTGGGAGGGCCTGTCCCAGGACATCAACTACAACGTGATGTTCTCCCAGCGCGGGGTCTACAACCTGTGCCATACCCTGCAGGACATTCGTGATTCCGAGCGCCGCGTCAGCGCCAACCGCCTCAACGGCGTCGATGGCGAACTGCTCAACACCGCCCAGGTCGCGGCCGAAATCCCGTACCTGGACTGCTCGAAGAACACCCGTTACCCGATCCTCGGCGCTACCGTTCAGCGCCGTGGTGGCGTCGCCCGTCACGACGCCGTGGCCTGGGGTTACGCCCGTGCCGCCGACGCCCTGGGCGTGGACCTGATCCAGCAGACCGAAGTGATCGGTTTCCGCAAGGAAAACGGTGCAGTGATCGGTGTGGAAACCAACAAAGGTTTCATCGGCGCCAAGCGCGTCGGTGTGGTCACTGCCGGTAATTCCGGGCACATGGCCAGGCTGGCCGGCTTCCGCCTGCCGCTGGAGTCGCACCCGCTGCAAGCACTGGTATCCGAGCCGATCAAGCCGATCATCGACAGCGTGATCATGTCCAACGCCGTGCACGGCTACATCAGCCAGTCCGACAAGGGCGACCTGGTGATCGGCGCCGGTATCGACGGCTGGGTCGGCTACGGCCAGCGCGGTTCGTACCCGGTTATCGAGCACACCCTGCAGGCCATCGTCGAGATGTTCCCCAACCTCTCGCGCGTGCGTATGAACCGCCAGTGGGGCGGCATCGTCGACACCTCGCCGGACGCCTGCCCGATCATTTCCAAGACTCCGGTCAAGAACATGTTCTTCAACTGCGGCTGGGGCACCGGCGGCTTCAAGGCGACCCCGGGCTCGGGCAACGTCTTTGCCGCAAGCCTGGCCAAAGGCGAGATGCACCCGCTGGCTGCGCCGTTCTCCATGGACCGTTTCTACAACGGCGCACTGATCGACGAACACGGCGCCGCCGCCGTCGCCCACTAACCGGAGACACCGTCATGTTGCATATTTTTTGTCCCCACTGCGGCGAGCTGCGCTCCGAAGAAGAGTTCCACGCCTCTGGCCAGGCGCACATCGCTCGCCCGCTGGACCCCAACGCCTGCTCCGACGAAGAGTGGGGCACTTACATGTTCTTCCGCGACAACCCGCGCGGTATTCACCATGAACTGTGGGACCACGTTGCCGGCTGCCGTCAGTACTTCAACGTCACCCGCGACACCGTGACCTACGAAATTCTGGAAACCTACAAGATCGGTGAGAAGCCGCAGGTGACCGCAGGCGGCAAGCAAAGCAGCGCACCGTCGACCGTCAAAGGCCAAGGGGAAAAAGTATGAGCCAGACCTATCGCCTCGCCAGCGGCGGCCGTATCGACCGCAGCAAGGTCCTGAACTTCACCTTCAACGGCAAGACCTACCAGGGGTATGCCGGTGACAGCCTGGCCGCCGCGCTGCTGGCCAACGGCGTCGATATCGTGGGCCGCAGCTTCAAGTACTCGCGCCCACGCGGCATCATCGCCGCCGGTACCGAAGAGCCGAACGCCATCTTGCAGATCGGCTCCAGCGAAGCCACGCAGATCCCCAACGTGCGCGCTACCCAGCAGGCGCTGTACGCAGGCCTTGTCGCCACCAGCACCAACGGCTGGCCGAACGTCAACAACGACGTCATGGGCATCCTCGGCAAGGTCGGCGGCAGCATGATGCCGCCGGGCTTCTACTACAAAACCTTCATGTACCCGAAATCGTTCTGGATGACTTACGAGAAGTACATCCGTAAGGCGGCAGGCCTTGGCCGTGCGCCGCTGCAGAACGACCCGGACAGCTACGACTACATGAACCAGCACTGCGACGTGCTGATCGTCGGTGCCGGCCCTGCAGGCCTGGCCGCTGCCCTGGCCGCTGCGCGCAGCGGTGCCCGGGTGATCCTGGCCGACGAACAGGAAGAGTTCGGCGGCAGCCTGCTCGACAGCCGCGAGACCCTCGATGGCAAGCCGGCCGCTGACTGGGTCAACGCCGTGGTCAAAGAACTGCAAAGCCTGCCGGAAGTGACCCTGCTACCACGCGCCACGGTCAACGGCTACCACGACCACAACTTCCTGACCATTCACGAGCGCCTTACCGACCACCTCGGTGACCGTGCCCCGATCGGCCAGGTTCGCCACCGTGTGCACCGTGTACGTGCCAAGCGCGTTGTACTGGCAGCCGGTGCCCACGAGCGCCCGCTGGTGTACGGCAACAACGACGTGCCGGGCAACATGCTGGCCGGCGCTGTCTCCACCTATGTGCGCCGCTACGGCGTGGCACCGGGCCGCAAGCTGGTGCTGTCGACCAACAACGACCATGCCTACCGGGCTGCGCTGGACTGGCATGACGCTGGCCTGCAGGTCGTCGCCATCGCCGACGCCCGCCACAACCCACGTGGTTCGCTGGTTGAGGAAGCCCGTGCCAAAGGCATCCGCATCCTCACTTCCAGCGCTGTGATTGAGGCCAAAGGCAGCAAGCATGTCACCGGTGCCCGCGTGGCGGCCATCGATGTGCAGGCACACAAGGTCACCAGCCCCGGCGAAACCCTCGAATGCGACCTGATCGCAACCTCCGGCGGCTACAGCCCGATCGTCCACCTGGCCTCGCACCTGGGCGGTCGCCCGGTTTGGCGTGATGACATTCTTGGCTTCGTGCCCGGTGATGCGCCGCAAAAGCGCGTGTGCGTGGGTGGCATCAACGGCGTATATGCACTGGGCGATGTGATTGCCGATGGTTTCGAAGGCGGCGTGCGCGCCGCCACCGAAGCCGGCTTCAAGGCTACCACCGGCACCCTGCCTAAGACCGTTGCACGCAAGGAAGAGGCCACCGTGGCGCTGTTCCAGGTGCCGCACGACAAGGGCAGCAAGGGGCCGAAGCAGTTCGTCGACCAGCAGAACGATGTGACCGCCGCCGGTATCGAACTGGCCACCCGCGAAGGCTTCGAGTCGGTCGAGCACGTCAAGCGCTATACCGCGCTGGGCTTCGGTACCGACCAAGGCAAACTGGGCAACATCAACGGCCTGGCCATCGCGGCCCGTTCGATCGGTATCACCATTCCGGAAATGGGCACCACAATGTTCCGCCCCAACTACACGCCGGTTACCTTCGGTGCGGTAGCGGGCCGTCACTGTGGCCACCTGTTCGAGCCCGTGCGCTTCACTGCCCTGCATGCCTGGCACGTGAAGAACGGCGCCGAGTTCGAAGACGTCGGCCAATGGAAGCGCCCTTGGTACTTCCCCAAGGCCGGTGAAGACATCCACGCCGCCGTGGCCCGTGAGTGCAAGGCCGTGCGCGACAGCGTGGGCCTGCTCGACGCCTCGACCCTGGGCAAGATCGATATCCAGGGCCCGGATGCCCGCGAGTTCCTCAACCGCATCTACAGCAACGCCTGGACCAAGCTGGATGTGGGCAAGGCCCGTTATGGCCTGATGTGCAAAGAAGACGGCATGGTCTTCGACGACGGCGTGACCGCCTGTGTCGGCGACAACCACTTCTACATGACCACCACTACCGGCGGCGCCGCACGCGTGCTGCAGTGGCTGGAGCTGTATCACCAGACCGAATGGCCAGAGATGAAGGTGTATTTCACCTCGGTCACCGATCACTGGGCCACGCTGACCCTGTCCGGCCCCAACAGCCGCAAGCTGCTCAGCGAGCTGACCGACGACATCGACCTGGACAAGGACGCCTTCCCGTTCATGACCTGGAAGGAAGGCACTGTCGGTGGCGTACCGGCCCGCGTGTTCCGTATTTCGTTCACCGGTGAGCTGTCTTACGAAGTCAACGTGCAGGCCAACTACGCCATGGGCGTGCTGGAAAAAGTCATCGAGGCCGGCAAGAAGTACAACCTGACCCCGTACGGCACCGAAACCATGCACGTGCTGCGTGCCGAGAAGGGCTTCATCATCGTTGGCCAGGACACCGACGGCTCGATGACCCCGGACGACCTCAACATGAGCTGGTGTGTGGGCCGCAACAAGCCGTTCTCGTGGATCGGCCTGCGTGGCATGAACCGCGAAGACTGCGTGCGTGAAAACCGCAAGCAGCTGGTGGGCCTCAAGCCTGTGGACCCGACCAAGTGGCTGCCCGAAGGCGCTCAGTTGGTGTTCGACCCCAAGCAGCCGATCCCGATGGACATGGTCGGCCACGTCACCTCCAGCTACGCGGCCAACTCCCTGGGTTATTCGTTTGCCATGGGTGTGGTCAAAGGCGGCCTGAAACGCATGGGCGAGCGCGTTTATTCGCCGCAAGCCGATGGCAGCGTGATCGAGGCAGAAATCGTGTCTTCGGTGTTCTTCGATCCGAAGGGTGAGCGGCAGAACGTTTGACTCCGGGCCCTGTGACGAGCCGGCTGGCCCAATCGCTGGCAAGCCGGCTCCCACAGGATCGATGCAGTTATGAAGGTAGGTGCGGTCCCTGTGGGAGCCGGCTTGCCGGCGATGAGGCCGGCAAACACACCCTGCAAGCTGCGTCGTATCGACGACCAAGAATTCAAGGCAGGTAAGAAATGAGCGCTATCAACGTCTTCCAGCAAAACCCCGGCGCCGACGCCAAGGCTCAGTCGCCGCTGCATCACGCCGACCTGGCCAGCCTGGTTGGCAAGGGCCGCAAGAACGCAGGCGTGACCCTGCGTGAAAAGAAATTCCTCGGCCACCTGACCCTTCGCGGCGATGGCCACGACCCGGAATTCGCCGCAGGCGTGCACAAGGCCCTGGGCCTGGAGCTGCCAGTGGCCCTGACCGTGGTCGCCAATAGTGAGATGTCGCTGCAGTGGCTCGGCCCCGATGAGTGGCTGCTGATCGTCCCCGGCGGCCAGGAGTTCGCCGTCGAGCAAAAACTGCGCGCGGCCCTTGAAGGCCAGCACATCCAGGTGGTCAACGTCAGCGGCGGGCAAAGCCTGCTGGAGCTGCGTGGCCCGCACGTGCGCGAAGTGCTGATGAAGTCCACCAGCTATGATGTTCACCCGAACAACTTCCCGGTGGGCAAGGCGGTGGGTACCGTGTTCGCCAAGTCGCAACTGGTGATCCGCCGCACGGCCGAGGACACCTGGGAGCTGGTGATTCGCCGCAGCTTCGCCGATTACTGGTGGCTGTGGCTGCAGGACGCTTCTGCCGAATACGGCCTGAGCATCGAAGCCTAAGGAGAGCAGCATGAGTCGGGCACCGGATACCTGGATTCTCACCGCCGACTGCCCGAGCATGCTCGGCACCGTCGACGTGGTGACGCGTTACCTCTTCGAGCAGCGCTGCTACGTGACGGAGCACCACTCCTTCGATGACAGGCAGTCGGGGCGCTTTTTCATCCGCGTCGAGTTCCGCCAGCCGGACGATTTTGACGAGGTCGGTTTCCGTGCCGGCCTCGCCGAGCGCGGTGATGCGTTTGGCATGGCGTTCGAGCTGACCGCACCGAATCACCGCCCCAAGGTGGTGATCATGGTGTCCAAAGCCGACCACTGCCTGAACGACTTGCTCTATCGCCAGCGCATCGGCCAACTGGGCATGGACGTGGTCGCGGTGGTGTCCAACCACCCCGACCTCGAGCCGCTGGCGCACTGGCACAAGATTCCCTATTACCACTTCGCACTCGACCCCAACGACAAGGCCGGGCAAGAGCGCAAGGTGCTGGGGGTGATCGAGGAGACCGGCGCCGAGCTGGTTATCCTTGCCCGCTACATGCAGGTGCTGTCGCCTGAACTGTGCCGGCGCCTGGACGGCTGGGCGATCAATATCCATCACTCGTTGTTGCCGGGGTTCAAGGGCGCCAAGCCTTATCACCAGGCGTACAACAAGGGTGTGAAAATGGTGGGTGCCACGGCGCATTACATCAACAACGACCTCGACGAAGGGCCGATCATCGCCCAGGGCGTTGAGGTGGTGGATCACAGCCATTACCCCGAAGACCTGATTGCCAAGGGGCGTGACATCGAATGCCTGACCCTGGCGCGGGCAGTCGGGTATCACATCGAGCGGCGGGTGTTTCTCAACGCCAACCGTACTGTCGTTCTCTGAACAATTCTGGGGCTGCTGCGCAGCCCTTTCGCGACACAAGGCCGCTCCTACAGGCGATCGCGTCCCCTGTAGGAGCGGCCTTGTGTCGCGAAAGGGCCGCAAAGCGGCCCCCGCTTGTGGCCTGCCGTAAAAAGGCATCCCCCTGTCGTTTTCAGTCAGTGCCTTGTGCTCCATCAAGCCCACAATTCCCTGCATTCCAGCAACACATGTCGCCCATGGACGGCGGCGCTTCAACCAACGCTGCATAAATACAAATCAAGCGAGGTAAGAGCATGTCTGGCAATCGTGGAGTGGTGTACCTGGGCGCTGGCAAGGTCGAGGTGCAGAAAATCGACTACCCAAAGATGCAGGACCCGCGCGGCAAGAAGATCGAGCACGGCGTCATCCTCAAGGTGGTCTCCACCAACATCTGCGGCTCCGACCAGCACATGGTCCGCGGCCGCACCACTGCCCAGGTCGGCCTGGTCCTGGGCCACGAAATCACCGGTGAAATCGTCGAGATGGGGCGTGACGTCGAACGCCTGAAAATCGGTGACCTGGTGTCGGTGCCGTTCAACGTCGCCTGCGGCCGCTGCCGCTCCTGCAAAGAGATGCACACCGGTGTCTGCCTCACCGTCAACCCGGCCCGCGCCGGCGGTGCCTACGGTTACGTTGACATGGGCGACTGGACCGGCGGCCAGGCTGAATACGTGCTGGTACCGTATGCCGACTTCAACCTGCTGAAACTGCCGGATCGCGACAAGGCCATGGAGAAGATCCGTGACCTGACCTGCCTGTCCGACATCCTGCCAACCGGCTACCACGGTGCCGTGACTGCTGGCGTAGGCCCAGGCAGTACCGTTTACGTCGCAGGTGCTGGCCCGGTCGGCCTGGCTGCCGCCGCTTCTGCCCGCCTGCTGGGCGCTGCCTGCGTCATCGTCGGTGACCTGAACCCGGCCCGCCTGGCGCATGCCAAGGCGCAAGGCTTCGAAGTGGTCGACCTGTCCAAGGACACCCCGCTGCACGAGCAGATCGTCGACATCCTTGGCGAGCCGGAAGTGGACTGTGCAGTTGATGCGGTGGGCTTTGAGGCACGTGGTCATGGGCATGAAGGCGCCAAACATGAAGCACCGGCCACTGTGCTGAACTCGCTGATGCAGGTCACCCGCGTTGCTGGCAACATCGGTATCCCGGGGCTGTACGTGACCGAAGACCCGGGCGCGGTGGATGCTGCCGCCAAGATCGGCGCGCTGAGCATCCGCTTCGGCCTGGGATGGGCGAAATCGCACAGCTTCCACACTGGCCAGACCCCGACCATGAAGTACAACCGCCAATTGATGCAGGCGATCATGTGGGACCGGATCAACATCGCTGAAGTTGTTGGTGTGCAGGTCATCAGCCTGGATCAGGCGCCAGAAGGGTACGGCGAGTTCGATGCCGGGGTGCCGAAGAAGTTTGTGATTGACCCGCACAAGACGTTTAGCGCGGCGTAATTAAAAAACAAAAAGCCCCACGAGAGAGGGGCTTTTTGCTATTCGTTAGTCCCAACGTGACGGAGCCCTTGGGAACGCATCAGTGGACTGCCTGATTTCGCTAGCCCTAGAATGGAACAGCGACCGCGGTGCCTCAACAAAGCTTCTGACGAACAGCGGCTGCGGGGGCGCGGCATCGGGCAGCGGGCTTCCGCTGCGTGATCCTGCAGGGGAACTATCCGTCGATGGTATTGGCGAGCCGGGCGTTGGCATTTTTGGGATTGTAGCGGGCGAATCCCGTCGGGCCGCTGTTTCGCCCGACGTTAGTCCGGCTTCTGTATGAGCGGTGTGCCCTCCGGCTTGAGAAGAGGGTGTCAGCGAGCTATTCGACGAACTTTTTGCTGTTGACGAACCGATATTCACGGCGATGTTCTTGCTAACCTTGAGTATCTCGTCATTTGGGAGTTCAACCCGCCTCAGTTTAGGCCGTGGTTTAACAAACCTTTTTGGCATATGCCCGCTTGAGTCGATGAAGTTGACCGGGTCACCTTCGCAATAGCAGTAAGCATTCAACCCACCCTGCCCGAATGGGCTCCAGCTGTCTGCTGCCAGGAAACGTCTCAGGCGCGGAGAATAGCTGCGGTATCCAAGCCCAAGTAGGTAGGAGGCCGCACCTGGCACGTAAGCTTCGCCATTGAAGCCAAGCGTTATTCGCATCGAGGGCAAGTTCGGATCGTGCCCGTAGGCTGAAAAGTTGTGGCCTTCCAGGCCCGCCGAATCTTGAACGTTGAGTACGGAACCCTTGTCATCGGTTGCCAGCAACCCGGTGGCAGGCGTGTCGCCGGTTTGAACCTCAGCCAGGGGCATGTCGTCATTGCGCAAGATGGCGCGATGCTGGTTGCCCTGCTTTACGGTGACGAGTTTCCCGTTTTGGTAGAAGAAGAGAGAGCTGCATGATGGCTTGTTCATCAATCAGTCCTTGGTAAAGAAAATATGGAGTTGAAAATCAATACAGTACATCGCTATTACGTATCATTTGACGGGCGTGTTCAGTCGCATAAATTATAGCGCCGTCTGACGGGGTGGCGATTTTGCGTTGAAAGTTAAAGTCGGGGGTTCGCTTGAAAGATGATTGCTTCTCACGTATTGCCATGTTGATTATGGCTTGTCCGCCATTGTTGGAATTGAATTTGAAGGAAGGTGTTGCAGTGACTGTACCTGAATAACCAATGGCGCGACGGTTGGTGATGTTGGATACCGATTGTATTAGTGATGGGCCGTTGTTTGCTGTCGGATCGGCTGACTTGCAGGAGATTATATGTATGTCATAACTGTTGGTGGCAAATCCTAGGTTTTCTAGGTTCTTAACTAATTGCTGTCCGTCGAGTTTGCCTTGCTCAGTTGCAATTTTGCCCTGTTTGCCGTGCGAAGCAACAGTGATTGCTTGTGCGTTCTTGCGCGTGGGGTGTTTTGCCATGTAAGCAAAAAAACCGGTTGTATTTTTAGCTTGGCCAGAAAACCTATTGGTTTTTCCGAAGATTCTGAAGTGCCCCGATGGATCGCTATGATTAACGGGGTCGCCAGTGACAAATGCGTAGCCATTGAGCCCGCCAGCCCCAAACGGGCTTAAGCTATCGGGACTTAAAAATCGCATGAGTGTTGGATGGTACGCACGTTGGCCATTGCCCAGCAAATACCAACCGGTTTCTGGCTGGTATCGCTCCCCCTTAAAGCCCAGTAAACAGGGGTTGCATTTTTTCTTCAGGTGGTATCCGTAAGCGTCATAGGTAAGAGGGCTATTCTCGGAAAAACTGTTTGCCTGTAGAATCGACCCGTCTTCGTCGGTTACCAGTATTTTGATCGAGCTTGTATCACCCTGCTCTTTTTCGGCTAGAAGGGCATCCGGCATACGAACAACGGAACTCGTTTTTTTTCCGTGCTTTACGGTCACTAGGTTTGCACCCTGGTAGAAGTTTAACTGCCGGCGCTCGATTTTTTTGCTCACTGGGGATTCCCTCGTACAGGATAAGGTGTTTGCCTAGAAATAGGGTGGGCAGCGAAGTACCAGTGTCTGGTTCTTAATAGCCCTCCACAACTGGCAAAACTGCTAGTTCTTGATCATGGTTGCGCTGACATCGGACAAAAGATCGAGAAAATTCTTACACCTACAAGCTAGTCATCCCTAGCCTTGGGAAATACCCTACGCATTCTGTCGACCGCCGTCTGATTGCCCCTGGAATCCTCACCCTCTAGCCTGATTGGGTCGCTGAATGGCTCAGCGATCGGGCGTGGAAACCCGGCAAGATGCATGGCTGTTGTCGATATGACGGCTGTACGCGGGAGGTCTTCGGGCCTGCCGGGTTAACCATGCACCGGTCTTTCCACCCCGTGTACAGCTGTCACCCTAATGTGTGGAAACGGACGGGTGGCACTTCACACTGCATGGTGTTTTGATGAAAAAAACTAGTCCCCGATCCACCCCGCCTCAAACTGTTCAACACCCTCTATTCCTCCATCCACCCCGAGCTGATCCCACCCGAGGCCTTGGCGGTCGCCAGCGAGATGCTGCTGGGTATTTCGGAAGTCGTCGGCGAGTATTGCCGCGCGCATACCGGCGAGCCGGGCGTGCACATGCTCACCAATGCCGTGCACAGCGCCGATACCGCACATGCGTTGATCGAGCATGCGCTTGAGCGCATGTGAGGGTGAGGCTGGCAGTCGGGCTGCTGGGGCCGCTTTGCGGCCCTTTCGCGACACGAGGCCGCTCCTACAGCTGAACGGGGGGCTGATGCGGGCCTGCCCGATGCGCGGCCCGGAACAAACCCCTGAACACTCAGTCGAATGCCTCGTTTCCCCGGCCATCCCGGCCCACGAGGTTCCTCCCAATGGTGGCCTGGGTGAGTTGCTGGGCGAGAATAGTGAAAGCCAGTCGGCGCTGAGCAATGCCCTGGGCAACAACGTCGAGAACCGCAACTACCTGGACGCGGCGTTCAAGGCGCTGCGGATGGACACCGCGATGATCGGCCAGTTTGCGCCGCTGATTCTGCAGTACCTGGGCCAGTAGTGTATGGTTGGGTCGTTGCTGCAGAACCTTGGGAGCCTCTGGACCACTCCGGCGCCAGTAAATACGCCGTCGGTTTGATTGGGCTGGACATGGATTGGTCAGGAGTGGAACCACCTGATCATCGCCATGTTCAATCGATCTTGCTGTTTTGGCACTTCACTACGGATTCTGGCGAGATCCGCAAGGTAATCTGCACGCATTCCCGGGTCATGCACGTATTTCAGAAACACTGGAGCACGTGCAAGGGACTGCCTCGCCCCCACCAGTTCGTTGGCCAGAGTTACGACCTCACTCAATGTCACGCTTGGATTTCGCCGGTCTTCAAACGGCATTCGACCGCCGTTGGCTAGTGGGTTTCTATTGACGCGTGGCTGCTGCGTTTGCGGTGGTGGAGTTGACGGGTCGCTGCGTCCGGTTTCCAAGCGCTGCCTGTTGAGGGAGTGGTTGAGACGCTGGGCCGTCTGGGGGGGAGGAACATCGGACGTTAGTATTACGGCGTGGCGGCGTAATCGATTGAAAGCTGCATGCCCGTCTGGATCTACGTTGTTTATGGAGTCTCCTGTGCAATAGCCATAGGCATTCACCCCCCCATCGCCGAACGGACTCCAGCTATCAGGTGCAATGAATCGCATGATTCGCGGGCTGTACGGGCGATAGCCATTGCCCAGCTGGTAAGTTTGAGAGTGCCTTTCTAGCAATTCACCATTGAAACCGAGCAATTGCTGATGTGATAGGCCCTCTTGACGATGCCCATAAGGCGTATAAACATAAAATGCAGCGTTTTTCATCGAGTATCCCTCACGTCTGGCCATCAATAGCTTCTGAGTGTGGAGTTAAGATTATTTAGCCGATCTTTCATTTCGATAAACTGCTATGCGATTTTTATATCTTGCGCTCCCATGCTGCTCTTCAGTAACGCCTTTCTTTTTGGCAAGCTCGATCGTCGAAGGCTCATGGAGATAATCAAGATCTTGCAGTTTTCGTTCCGCACGTTTGGTGCGTTTCTGAATATAGATATCTTGTGCCAGACGTTTCGCCGGCTTGAACCTCGGCCAAGGGCATGTCGGCATTGCGCAATATGGCGTACTTATGCGCTCCCGGGTGACGGTGATGAGCTTTTTGTTCTGATAGAAGAACTGTGTAGCATTCGACTGATTTTTCATGAAGCGCTCCTGTTATCAGTCACTGCTGCTGATGGGCCTACCACAGGATATTGTTCATGGGTGGAGCCGCCGGCTACTGGCAAAAATGATAGGTATGCGGAAACTGCCCACGTAGCGATGGGTAATTTCCTACTTACTCGTTGAGGTAGTAGGAAATACCCTACGCAGTCTGTCGAATCGCGTCTGATTGCCCTTGATAACCCTGGCCCGTAGCCTCATCGGGTCGCTGAAAGGTTCAGCGATGGGGGTGTGGAAACCCCGGTAGTCATCGATCGACATGCCGTTATGGCAGCTGTGCGCGGGAGGCCGTTTGGCCTACCGGGTTGCTCGATGACCGGTTTTCCACCCCGCGTTCAGCTGCCTCCATTCGTGTGGAAACGATGGTGGTGGCTTTCCCATCACATCGAGTTGAACCATGAAAAAAATAGTCCCCGATCCACCCCGCCTCAAACTGTTCAACACCCTCTATTCCTCCATCCACCCCGAACTGATCCCGCCCGAGGCCTTGGCGGTCGCCAGCGAGATGCTGCTGGGTATCTCTGAAGTCGTCGGCGAGTATTGCCGCGCGCATACCGGCGAGCCGGGCGTGCACATGCTCACCAATGCCGTGCACAGCGCCGATACCGCACATGCGTTGATCGAGCATGCGCTTGAGCGCATGTGAGGGTGAGGCTGGCAGTCGGGCTGCTGGGGCCGCTTTGCGGCCCTTTCGCGACACGAGGCCGCTCCTGCAGCTGAACGGGGGGCTGATGCGGGCCTGCCCGATGCGCGGCCCGGAACAAACCCCTGAACACTCAGTCGAATGCCTCGTTTCCCAGGCCATTCCGGCCTACGAGGTCCCCCCGATGAAAGCATTCACCCTGGCAACCCTGATGACCCTGGCCGCAAGCCCGGTGTTCGCCTTCAACCTCAGCGATGCCGCCAATGCTGTGTCGGCCGTGCAAAACCAGAATCAGCAAGCCCAGGTGCAGGCGCCTGAGGCGCAGGCCAATCTGCTCAACACCCTGGGCAGCGAACTGAACATCACCCCGGAACAGGCGGTGGGCGGGGCAGGGGCGATGCTGGGGCTGGCGCGCAACAACCTGAGCAGTGACGACTACGGTCAGCTGACCCAGGCTGTGCCGGGGCTGGACTTGCTGTCTGGCGCTGCCATGCTGGGCGGGTTGAGTGGGCTGGGCGAAATGCTGGGCAAGAGCAGCCAAAACCAGTCGGCATTGAGCAATGCATTGGGTAACAACGTTGAGAACCGCAGCGACCTGGACAATGCCTTCAAGGCGCTGGGTATGGATACGGGCATGATCGGGCAGTTCGCGCCGTTGATTTTGCAGTACCTGGGCCAGCAGGGGATTGCCGGTTCGTTGCTGCAGAACCTGGGCAGCCTGTGGACTACCCCGGCGCCTTTGGCTCAGCCGTCGGTGTGAGGGCCTTATAGGGCCGCGGTCAGCCCATCTCCCCGCGCAATTGCTCGATCCGCTGGTCCTTCTCAATCCACAGCTGATTCACCCAGGCCTGTACTGCCTGGCGGAAAGCCGGATCATTCTCGTAATCCCCTGCCCACAGGGCAGGGTCAAGCTCTCGCACCTGAATGTCGATGATCACCCGGCTGATGCTGCCGTTGAGTAGGTCCCAAAACCCCGGAGCCTTGTTGCCGGGGTAAACGATGGTCACGTCCAGCAGCGCATCCAGCTGCTCGCCCAGCGCCGCCAGCACGAACGCCACGCCGCCGGCCTTGGGCTTGAGCAGGTAACGGTATGGCGACTGCTGTGCCTGGCGTTTGGCCTCGGTGAAGCGGGTGCCTTCGAGGTAGTTGACCACTGTTACCGGCTGACGCTTGAACAGTTCGCAGGCCGCTTTGGTGATTTCCAGGTCCTTGCCCTTCAGCTCCGGGTGCTTTTCCAGAAACGCCTTGCTGTAGCGCTTCATGAACGGGTAATCCAGGCCCCACCAGGCAAGGCCCAGCAGCGGTACCCAGATCAGCTCCTTCTTGAGGAAAAACTTGAAGAACGGCGTGCGGCGGTTGAGGCTTTCGATCAGCGCAGGGATGTCTACCCAGGTCTGGTGGTTGCTCACGGCCAGGTAGGAAGTGTCCTTGCGCAGGCTCTCGACGCCGCGGATGTCCCATTGGGTAGGGATGCACAGGGCGAAAATGGCCTTGTCGATTTCCGACCAGGCTTCAGCGACCCACATTACGGCAGCGGAGGCGTAGTCACGCCATCGGCCCGGCAGCACCAGTTTGAGCAGGGCGAAGACCAGCAGCGGGCAGATCAGCACCACGGTGTTGAGCAGCAGCAGGGTGGTTGTAAGAATGCCGGTCAGCAGGCGACGCATAGGGAAACTCTTGTTGTGGGATTTGAACGGGCGGCAATGATAAGCAGCGCCGCAGCCTACGCCAAATGTCCAATGCCCAGCGGCGGGGACAAATGTTTCACATTATGTTGTTTACCCTTGTGACAGCGAACCTATCCTGCTTGCACAGTCTAAGCACTGACCCCTTTCAAGGAAGCCTGCCTGTGAAACCAATGCTAGCCCTGTTGTCGCTGTTGGCGCTGCCGGTAATGGCCGCAGAACCTACGCTTTACGGCCGTTATGAGAACATCTCCCTGCCTGAACTCGGCGAAACCCTGAAGGCCAAGATGGACACCGGTGCCTACACCGCGTCGCTGTCGGCCAAGGACATCGAGCGCTTCACCCGCGATGGCGAGGACTGGGTGCGCTTCCGCCTGGCGACCAAGGAGTCCGACGGCAAGGTGTACGAGCATAAGGTTTCGCGCATCAGTAAGATCAAAAACCGCGCCGACGAAGACGATGAAGGCGATGCGCCCGAGCTTTCGCGCAGGCCGGTAATCGACCTTGAGTTGTGCCTGGGGGATGAGAAGCGCACCGTAGAAGTGAACCTGGTCGACCGCAGCAGCTTCAACTATCCGTTGCTGGTGGGTGCCAAGGCATTGCGCGAGTTCAAGGCTGCGGTAAACCCGGCAAAACGCTTCACTGCGGGCAAGCCTGACTGCTGATCCGAAGGGCGACGCGCTCTTCATGTAGGAGCGGCCTTGTGTCGCGAAGGGGCGCGCAGCGGCCCCGAAATATCCACAGCAGCACAGATATTGGGGCCGCTGCGCGCCCCTTCGCGACACAAGGCCGCTCCTACAGAGGATTGCGTCTTCATTGAAACTTGCCTATATGTCCAGCTTCGCCCTCAGCAAGGCCGGATGCCATGCCCCACATTCTCATCGTCGAAGACGAAGCCGCCATCGCCGATACCCTGATCTACGCCCTGCAGGCCGAGGGCCACAGCACCGCGTGGGTGACCCTGGGCACCGCGGCCCTGGAGCAGCAGCGCCAGCGGCCGGCCGACCTGGTGATCCTCGACATCGGGCTGCCCGACATCAGTGGTTTTGATACCTGCCGCCAGCTACGCCGCTTCAGCGAGGTGCCGGTGATGTTCCTCAGCGCCCGTGACGGTGAAATCGACCGGGTTGTAGGCCTGGAAATAGGCGCCGACGACTACGTGGTCAAACCCTTCAGCCCGCGGGAGGTGGCGGCCCGGGTGCGGGCGATCCTCAAGCGCATGGCGCCACGGGTCGAGCCACCTGCCGAAACGGCACTGTTCCAGCTCGACACCCTGCGCATGCTGATCAGCTACCGCAGCCAGCCGCTGAGCCTGACCCGCCACGAATTCCGTTTGCTGCAATGCCTGCTGACGCAACCGCAGCGTGTATTCAGCCGCGAACAGTTGCTCGATGCGCTGGGAGTGGCCTCCGATGTGGGTTACGAGCGCACCATCGACAGCCATATCAAGAGCCTGCGCGCCAAGCTGCGGCAGGTGGCTGCCCATGCCGAACCGATCCAGACCCATCGTGGGCTGGGTTACAGCTACAGCCCGGAACACGCCTGATGCGCCTGGGCATTCGGATCTTTCTGGTGTACTTCCTGTTCGTCGGGTTGGCGGGTTACTTCCTGCTCAATACGGTGCGCGAGCAGATTCGCCCCGTAGTACGCCAGTCTTCCGAGGAAACCCTGGTAGACACCGCCAACCTGCTGGCCGAGATCCTTCATGATGACGTCAAGGCCGGCACCCTTGCCCAGAGCCGCCTGCCTGAGGTGCTCAAGGCGTATGGCTTGCGTAGCCCCGGCGCGCAGATCTGGGGCCTGGCCAAGAACCAGGTCAGCCACCGCATCTACGTTACCGATGCCAAAGGCATCGTGCTGCTCGATTCCAGCGGCCAGGACCTGGGCAAGGACTATTCGCGCTGGAATGACGTGTACCTGACGCTGCGTGGCCAATACGGTGCCCGTTCCACCCGCAGCGTGGAAGAGGACGAAAGCACCTCGGTGATGCACGTGGCCGCGCCGATCGTGGACCAGGGCAAGGTTATCGGTGTGGTCACCGTGGCCAAGCCCAACAGCTCGTTGCAGCCGTATATCGACCGTTCCGAACAGCGTTTGCTTGGCCTGGGGTTGGGGCTGATCGGCATGGGGCTGTTGATCGGCGCTGCGCTGTCCTGGTGGCTGGCCCGCTCCCTGCGCAGGCTGGCACGCTATGCGCAGGCGGTCAGCGAAGGCCAGCGCGCTGCGCTGCCTTACTACAAGGGCGGTGAGCTGGCGCACCTGGCAAATGCGGTGGAGCGCATGCGCACACAGCTTGAGGGCAAGGCGTATGTCGAACGCTACGTTCATACCCTGACCCACGAATTGAAGAGCCCGCTGGCGGCTATCCGCGGTGCGTCTGAATTGCTCCAGGGTGATATGCCGGCCGAGCAGCGGGCGCGTTTTGCCGGCAATATCGAGCGCGAAAGCGAGCGGTTGCAGCAGATGATCGAGCGTTTGCTCAACCTGGCGCGGGTCGAGCAGATGCAGGCGCTGGAAGATGAGCAGCAGGTTGCTTTGGCCGCGTTGGTCGATGAGCTGCTGCTGGCACATGCCGCACGCATCGACGCAAGCGGCTTGCAGGTGCGCCAGCGGGTGCCGGCGGGGTTGTGGCTGCTGTGCGATCCGTTTCTCATGCGCCAGGCGCTTGCCAACCTGCTCGACAATGCCCTGGATTTCACCCCGCCGGGCGGCGCGCTGCTGTTCGAGCTGGAGCGCGATGGCGAGCGGGTGGCGCTGAGCCTGTTCAATCAGGGGGAGGCGATACCCGCCTACGCCATCGGCCGGGTTGCCGAGCGTTTCTATTCGCTGCCGCGGCCGGGGAGTGGGCGCAAGAGTACCGGGCTGGGGCTGAACTTTGTGGCCGAGGTGATGCAACTGCATGGCGGGGCGCTGGCGGTGAGCAACGTCGATGGCGGGGTACGCGTCAGGCTCTGGCTGCCGGAGCGGCGCATCAGCTGAGGTCGTCGGGGCCGCTGCGCGGCCCCAAAAAACACCGAATCTCCACACAATCTCCCCAAGGCCTCCACGCAGGGCGCAGACACTGCGCCCACTGCCACAGGAGGCCCCATGAACAAGACCCTCGGTTTCAAGCTCGGCACCATTGCCCTGCTGATTTTGCTGTTGCTGATTCCCCTGTTGATGATCGACAACCTGATCGACGAGCGCCAGAACCTGCGCGACGGTGTGTTGCACGACATCGCCCGTAGCGCCAGTTTTGACCAGCAGATCAGTGGCCCGCTGCTGGTGGTGCCGTACCGCAAGGTGCAGCGCCGCTGGATCGACAAGGACGGCCAGAGCGTGCAGGAAACCAGCACCATCGCCGGCCACTTGTACTTCCTCCCGGAAACCTTCGATGCCGACTTCGGGGTGGACACCGAACTGCGTGCGCGGGGTATCTACCAAGCGCGGCTGTTCCATGCCCAAGGGCGATTTTCGGGTCGTTTCCAGCTGCCGGAGCGCTGGGGTATCGACAAGGACTTCGATGACTACCGCTTCGACAAGCCATTTTTGGTGGTTGGCATAAGCGACATCCGCGGCATTGAAAATGCCTTGGAACTCAACATTGATGACCAGCGCCTGGCGTTTGAAGCCGGTACCGGGCTGGACTGGCTGCGCAGTGGCGTGCACGTCGCGTTGCCGCAACTGGATGGCCAGCAGGCCCGCGCGTTCAACTACGGTTTCGATCTGGCACTGCAAGGCACCGGGCAACTGCACCTGTTGCCGGTGGGGCGCACCAGCAGCGTGGACATGCGCGCCAACTGGCCGCACCCCAGCTTCGTTGGCAGTTACCTGCCCAACCGCCGAGAAATCGACGACAAAGGCTTCAGCGCGCACTGGCAGACGTCATTCTTCGCCACCAACCTTGAAGATGCCCTGCGCCAATGCGCCAGCGGCGGGCAGTGTGCGGAGTTCAGCGAGCGGACCTTCGGGGTAAGTTTCGTCGACCCGGTGGACCAGTACCTCAAGAGTGAGCGGGCGATCAAATACGCGTTGTTGTTCATCGCCCTGACCTTTGCCGGTTTCTTCCTGTTCGAGGTGCTGAAGAACCTCAGTGTGCACCCGGTGCAGTACATCCTGGTGGGGGTGGCCCTGGCGTTCTTCTACCTGCTGCTGCTTTCGTTGTCCGAGCACATCGGGTTTGGCCTGGCATATGGCCTGTCGGCCTCGGCCTGTGTGTTGCTGCTCGGCTTCTACCTGAGCCACGTATTGCACAGCCTGGTGCGTGGAGTGAGCTTTGCGGCGGGTTTGGCGGTGTTGTACGCGATGCTCTATGGGCTGCTCAGTGCCGAGGATTATGCGCTGTTGATGGGGTCGCTGCTGTGCTTTGGCTTGCTGGGTGTGTTCATGGTGCTGACCCGTCGCCTGGACTGGGCGCGGGTGGGGAGGGCGGCATGAGGGAGGACAGAGAGATCGGGCGGTGGTTGGCTCGCAGGATTGGGCAGTTGTTTCCGGTAATACCCCGCTGAGGCCGAGGCTTGCCTTGCAGCCCGATCGCCGGCAAGCCTGCTCCCAAAGAGAGGGAGCCGACTTGCCGGCGATGGCGGTGTATCAGGTGCCCGGTGCTGTGGCGACCATCGACGGCCGCTTGGCCACCTCGGCATACCACGCTGCCAACCCGGGCTGGTGCTCACGCCAGCCAAAATCAGGCTGACGCAGGTCCAGGTACCCCAGTGCACAGGCCACGCCAATTGCGGCCAGATCAAAGCCTGATATCAGCTCTGCCAAGTGCTCCTGCTCCAGGTTGGCCAGGCTGCGACGGATTTTCTCGCTTTGCGCGTCAAGCCAGCCGTCCCAGCGCTTGTCCTCAGGCCGCAGGACGCTCTCATAGCGGCTGGAAACCGCCGCATCCATGATCGCATCCGCCTGCGACACCAGCGTCATGCGCCGCCAGCGTGCCGAACCCTCGCGCGGCAGCAGCGGCAGGCCGACATGCTGCAGGTCGAGGTATTCGCAGATGACCCGGCTGTCATGCAGCACAGTGCCGTCTTCCAGGCGCAGGGCCGGGATCTTGCCGATCGGGTTGCCGTGGTTGAGCTGGTCGTCACCGCTGACCGGGGTGATGTTCACCCCCTGCAGTGCAACGCGTTCAAGCTGCCCGGTCTCGTGCAGCACGACCATCACCTTGCGCACGAATGGCGACAGCGGTGAGTGGAACAGGGTCATCGTGCTCATGGTTCAGTTGCCCTGCAGGCTGGGCGGCAGGCACACGCCGGTGCCGCCGATACCGCAGTAGCCGTCCGGGTTCTTGGCCAGGTACTGCTGGTGGTAAGCCTCGGCGAAGTACACGGTCGGCGCCTGGTCGATTTCGGTGGTGATCTCGCCGTAACCGGCCTTGTTCAGCTCGGCCTGGAAGGCGTCGCGGCTGGCTTTGGCTTCTTCGAGCTGTTGTGGCGAGGTGCAGTAGATGGCCGAGCGGTACTGGGTGCCGACGTCGTTGCCCTGGCGCATGCCCTGGGTCGGGTTGTGCAGTTCCCAGAACATCGCCAGCAACTCGCGGTAGCTGACCTTGTCCTTGTCGAACACCACCAGCACCACTTCAGTGTGGCCGGTCAGGCCCGAGCAGACTTCTTCGTAGGTGGGGTTCGGGGTAAAGCCGCCCGCATAGCCGACCACGGTGCTGACCACGCCTTCACGCTGCCAGAAGCGGCGCTCGGCGCCCCAGAAGCAACCCAGGCCGAAGATGGCGAAGTCGATGCTGCCTTCAAAGAACGGGCCGAGCAGTGGGGTGTCTTTGAATACGTAATGAAACTCGGGCAGGGACATTGGCGTTTCGCGGCCAGGCAGGGCCTGCTCCGCGGTTGGCATGACGTTTTTGTTCACCAGGATTTCCGAACGCAGGACCATGGCCGTTCCTCTGTGTTTTTCAGTTGGACAGGTGTTGGCCTCATCGCCTGCTTGCCGGCGATGAGGCCCGAATGGGTTCTATAGTGCCCGAGGATTACGCAGCTGTCAGGCCATTGGACCGCGCGGATAGCGCTTGAGTCTTTCGGCCAGCTCTCGCCCCGGGATCGGCCGGTCGAACAGATACCCCTGGCCCACATCGCAACGGTGCCGGCGCAGGAAGGCCAGCTGCTCGGGCGTCTCGATCCCTTCTGCCACGACCTTGAGCTTGAGGTTGTGGGCCATGGCCACCACCGCCGAGGTGATCTCCATGTCGTCCTGGTTGTCGGGGATTTCGTTGATGAAGCTGCGGTCGATCTTGATGATGTCGATCGGGAATTTCTTCAGGTAGCTCAGCGAAGAATAACCGGTGCCGAAGTCATCCATGGCCAGGGTCAGGCCCAATGCCTTCAGTTCGTCGAGCTGACGGTGGGTGTCCTCGGTGGCTTCCAGCAGCAGGCCCTCGGTCAGCTCAAGCTCCAACAGGTGCGCAGGCAGGGCTTCTTCGTGGAGGATCGAGGCGATCGAAGCCACCAGGTCGGGGTCGGAGAACTGCTTGGGCGACAGGTTGATGGCCACGTGCAGGTTGCCCATGCCGGCCTCGCGCAGTTGCTGGCTCATGCGGCACGACTGGCGTACCACCCACTTGCCGATGGGGATGATCAGGCCGGTCTCTTCCGCCACGCTGATGAACTGGTCCGGGCGGATCATGCCGCGCTCTGGGTGGTTCCAGCGCAGCAGTGCTTCCAGCCCCAGCAGGCGGCCGCTGCGCAGGCACAGCTTGGGCTGGTAGAACACCTCTAGCTCGTTCTGCGTCAAAGCGCGGCGCAGGTTGTTCTCGACGAACAGCTTGTAGCTGGCTTCGGCATTGAGCACTTCGGTGAATACCTGCACCTGGTGCTTGCCGTTGGCTTTGGCCTTGTGCAGGGCCAGGCCTGCATTTTTCATCAGGGTGGTCGGGTCACTGCCGTGCAGCGGCGCACAGGCCAGGCCAACCGAGGCGGTCACGTTGATCAGCTGGTTGTCGACGAACATCGGCTTGTCGAGGGTGCGCAGCAGTTGCTGGGCGACGCCCTGGCCGTCTTCCAGGCTGGTGTCGTCGAGCAGCACGGCGAATTCATTACTGGCAAAGCGGGCCAGCACGCCGCCAACGCTGAGGCTGTTGCGCAGGCGCCGGGCCAGGCTGATCAGCAGTTTGTCACCGGTCTGGTGGCCAAGGCTGTCGTTGATCCGCTTGAAGTTGTCGATGTCCACCAGCAGCAGGCAGATCGGGCTCTGGCCATCGCGGGCGAAGCGCTCGTCGAGGCTGCGGATGAAAGCCGGGCGGTTGCCCAGGTTGGTCAGGTTGTCGGTGTAGGCCAGGCGCTCGATGCGTTGCTGGGCCAGCTTGGTCTGGGTGACATCTTCGTAGATGCCGATGTAATGGGTCAGCTCACGGTTATCGCCATACACCTTGGAAATCGACAACTGGCCCCAGTAGGGCTCAAGGTTCTTGCGCCGGCTTTTGAATTCGCCCTGCCAGCTGTTGCCCATGGCCAGGCTCGACGGGGTATCGAACAGCAGTTCGCTGAGGTTCTCCAGCGCTGGCAACTCTGCCAGGTGGTGGCCTTGTACCTCATCGGTGCTGTACTGGGTGATCGCGGTGAAGCTGGGGTTGACGTACTCCACCACGCCGTCGCGGTTCACCAGCAGGAAGGCGCTGGCGCTTTGCTCCACCGCACGCTGGAACAAGTGCAGGGCGCTGGCGGCGGTGCGTCGGTTATGGTTGGTGATGACCTGGGCGAACTGGTCGGCCAACTCACCGGCAAAGGCGATTTCGTCCGACTGCCAGGCCCGCGGCTGGCCGGTCTGCTCCAGGCACAGCACGCCAACCACCTGGCCATCGACGCGGATACTGGCATCGAGCATGGCATTGTTGTCGGCGTACAGGCTTTCGGCCAGTTCACGGGTGCGCGGATCGTGGTTGGCGTTGTGGGCATCGATAGCGCGGCTGGCGTGCAGGGCATCCAGATAATCCGGGAAGCGGCTGGCATCGATCGCTTCGGGCAGGCGATGCACTTGCTCATTGCGCAACCAGGCGCTGATCGGCTCCAGACGCTGGTCTTCCAGATGCCAGATGCTGGCGCAGTCCACCTTGTAGATCTCACAGGCGCTGCGGGTAATCAGCTGGGCGGCTTCGAGCAGCGAGTTTTCCGCGCTGTAGCGCTGGCGAGCGAGGCGCAGGATCAGGTCCTGCTGGCTGCGCACGCGCTCAAGGTGTTCCAGCTGTTCCTGCTGGGCGCGCTGGTTGAGTTGCAGGGCAAGCTGCAGGCGGCTGTTACGTGATTCGAGGTCGTCGGCGTCCACTTCGACAGCGTCTTCAGGCTGGTCGTCGAGTACCGTCAAAAAACCGCGTAACAGCTGGCGGTTGTGCTGCTTGTAGGCTTCGCCCGCCTCGAGCAGGCGCAGCGCGCGCGGCTGTGCATGCAGGGTGTAGCGCACACGGTAATACCCACGGGTGCTCAGTTGCCGCTGGATCTCGTCATGCAGCCGGTAGCGGGCCTCAGGCTCCATCAGGCTGGCATACGGCGAGTCGATCAGCGCGCACAGCTCGGAGGCCTGCAGGCCGAACTGGCGTTCGCAGGCCGGGTCCAGGTAAAGCATTGCCCAGGTGGCTTCGTTGAGCCTTTCGAAACGCAGCATGCCGAGCCGTGAAGGCACGGGAAGCTGCGTGACGACCTCGGCCGCCACACGGCTGGCGGCATCGGGTTGGCTTTTCATCGAAGACTCGCTTGAAGAGGGTGGCGCGGCCTGGGCGGCGGCGCATCTGGCAAGGTTGCATCATGTCCCGGAGGCTGGCAAGCGGCCATGAGGGATGTCATGTATATGTTTTCGGCGGCGGGGCGGGAATCCTTAGGGCTGCGGAAAAACGGTGGCCGCTTTGCGGCCCAATCGCCGGCAAGCCGGCTCCCACAGGTACAGCGTTGACCTCAGGCTTTGTGGGGTCTCTGTGGGAGTCGGCTTGCCGGCGATTGGGCCCCTGCAGGCAAAAAAAAGCCCCGCCAGATGGCGGGGTTGAGGTACGAGCGTGGCAGCTCGAAAAGGGTACCTGCCCCCCGAAGAGGGGCAGGCTGGCTGCGTTTTACAGCAGCATGGTGCGGATATCCGCCAGCACGTCGCCCAGGCGCTTGGTGAAGCGCGCGGCGGCCGCGCCGTTGATCACACGGTGATCGTAGGACAGCGACAGCGGCAACATCAGCTTCGGCTGGAAGGCTTTGCCATCCCAGACAGGCTGCATGGTTGCCTTGGACACGCCGAGGATCGCCACTTCGGGCGCGTTGACGATCGGCGTGAAGCCGGTGCCGCCAATGTGGCCGAGGCTGGAGATGGTGAAGCAGGCGCCCTGCATGTCGTCTGCCGACAGCTTCTTGGTGCGTGCCTTCTCGGCCAGGGCCGCGGCTTCGGCAGCCAGTTGCAGCAGGCTTTTCTGGTCGACGTTCTTGATCACAGGGACCAGCAGGCCGTCCGGGGTGTCCACGGCGAAGCCGATGTGCACGTACTTCTTGCGGATCACGGCTTTGCCGCTTGGCGCCAGCGAGCTGTTGAAGTCCGGCAGTTCCTTGAGCAGGAAGGCGCAGGCCTTGAGCAGCAGTGGCAGTACGGTCAGCTTGACGCCAGCCTTCTCGGCCACGGCCTTCTGTGCAACGCGGAAGGCTTCCAGCTCGGTGATGTCGGCGGAGTCGAACTGGGTTACGTGCGGCACGTTCAGCCAGCTGCGGTGCAGGTTGGCGGCACCGACCTGCATCAGGCGGGTCATTGCCACTTCTTCCACTTCACCGAACTTGCTGAAGTCCACCACCGGGATCGGCGGGATGCCGGCGCCGCCGGTCGCGCCAGCAGCTGCCGGTGCGTCCTTGGCCTTCTGCATGACCGACTTGACGTAGACTTGCACGTCTTCTTTCAGAATACGGCCGTGCGGACCGGTCGCGGTGACCGCGCCCAGGTCTACGCCGAACTCGCGGGCCAGCTGGCGAACAGCAGGGCCTGCGTGAACCTTGGCGTTGCTGCCGGCAGCCGGTGCGGTAGCGACCGGTGCAGGGGCAGCAGCTGGGGCAGCGGCAGCAGGCGCAGCGGCCGGAGCCGCCTCAGCCTTGGCCGGTGCAGCAGCAGCGGCAGGCGCTGGCGCAGCAGCCGGGGCGGCGCCGGCGACTTCCAGTTTGATGATCAGGTCACCGGTGCCAACTTCGTCGTCCAGCTTGGCGATCACTTCCTTGACCACGCCTGCGGCGGGCGAAGGGATCTCCATGGAGGCCTTGTCAGACTCCAGGGTAATCAACGACTGGTCGGCTTCGACGGTGTCGCCGACTTTGACCAGCACTTCGATGATCTTGGCCTTGCCCGACGAGCCGATGTCCGGCACGTGGATGTCCTGCACGCTGGCGGCAGCAGGGGCTGCAGCCGGCGCAGGGGCGGCTTCGGCAGCCGGCTTTTCGGCAGCAGCCGGAGCTGCGGCCGGGGCAGGTGCGGCGGCTGGCGCCTCGGGCGCCGCAGCGCCCTCGGCTTCCAGGACCAGCAACTCGTCGCCTTCTTTCAGGCGATCGCCCAGCTTGACCTTCAGTTCCTTGATGACACCGGCCTTGGGGGCCGGAATTTCCATGGAGGCCTTGTCGGACTCCAGGGTCAGCAGGCTCTGGTCAGCCTCGATACGGTCACCGACTTTGACGAACAGCTCGATGATTTCACCTTCACCGCTGCCGATGTCAGGTACGCGAATGAGTTCGCTCACTTAAAAATACTCCTCAGCAGTCCAGTGGGTTGCGCTTGTCCGGATCGATGCCGAACTTGACGATGGCGTCGGCCACCACCTTCGGTTCGATCTCGCCACGGTCAGCCAAGGCTTCCAGGGCAGCCAGCACCACGAAGTGACGGTCGACTTCGAAGAAGTGACGCAGCTTCTTGCGGCTGTCGCTGCGACCGTAGCCATCGGTACCCAGGACTTTGAACTCTTTGCTCGGCACCCACTGGCGAATCTGTTCGGCGAACAGCTTCATGTAGTCGGTGGAGGCGATGACCGGGCCTTTACGACCGGCCAGGCACTCTTCGACGTAAGTCTGCTGAGGCTTCTGGCCAGGCTTGAGGCGGTTGGCGCGTTCCACGGCCAGGCCGTCGCGACGCAGCTCGTTGAAGCTGGTGACGCTCCACACGTCGGCACCGACGTTGAACTCTTCACGCAGGATCTTCGCGGCCTCGCGGACTTCGCGCAGGATGGTGCCGGAGCCCATCAGCTGAACGTGGTGCGCGGCTTCGCGGGTGTCTTCTTCGAGCAGGTACATACCCTTGATGATGCCTTCCTCGACACCGGCCGGCATGGCTGGCTGCTGGTAGGATTCGTTCATCACGGTGATGTAGTAGAAGATGTCCTGCTGCTCTTCGGTCATCTTCTTCATGCCGTCCTGGATGATCACCGCCAGCTCGTAGCCGTAGGTCGGATCATAGGTGCGGCAGTTCGGGATGGTGCCCGCCATCATGTGGCTGTGACCGTCTTCGTGCTGCAGGCCTTCACCGTTGAGGGTGGTACGGCCGGCGGTGCCGCCGATCAGGAAGCCACGGGTGCGGCTGTCGCCAGCGGCCCAGGCCAGGTCGCCGATACGCTGGAAGCCGAACATCGAGTAGAAGATGTAGAACGGCAGCATCGGCTGGTTGTGGCAGCTGTACGAGGTACCGGCAGCGATGAACGACGACATGGCGCCGGCTTCGTTGATGCCTTCCTCGAGGATCTGGCCCTTCTTGTCTTCGCGGTAGAACATCACCTGGTCTTTATCGACTGGCTCGTAGAGCTGGCCGACCGACGAGTAGATGCCCAGCTGGCGGAACATGCCTTCCATACCGAAGGTACGGGCTTCGTCCGGGATGATCGGAACGATGCGCTGGCCGATGTCCTTGTCCTTGACCAGCTGCGCGAGGATACGCACGAAGGCCATGGTGGTGGAGATTTCGCGGTCGCCCGAGCCGTCCAGGATCGCTTTCAGCGTTTCCAGAGGCGGGGTCGGCACGCTGAAGCTCTTGGCGCGGCGCTGCGGTACGAAGCCACCCAGGGCTGCGCGGCGCTCGGCCAGGTACTTGGCTTCGGCCGAACCTTCTTCGGGCTTGTAGAACGGCAGGCTTTCAAGGTCGGCATCCTTGACCGGGATGTCGAAGCGGTCACGGAAGTGGCGCAGGCTGTCGACGTCGACCTTCTTGGTGTTGTGCGCGGTGTTCTTGGCTTCGCCAGCACCGGTGCCGTAACCCTTGATGGTCTTGGCCAGGATGACAGTCGGTTGCTCTTTGTGGTTGACCGCCTGGTGGTAGGCCGCATAGACCTTGTACGGGTCGTGACCGCCACGGTTGAGCTTCCAGATCTCGTCGTCGGACAGGTCTTCGACCATGGCCTTGAGCTCTGGCGTGTTGAAGAAGTTCTCACGAACGTACGCGCCGTCTTTGGCTTTGTAGTTCTGGTACTCGCCGTCGATGACTTCGTCCATGCGGCGCTGCAGGGCACCGTTGGTGTCTTTGGCCAGCAGTGGGTCCCAGAAGCGGCCCCAGACGACTTTGTTGACGTTCCAGCCGCCGCCACGGAACACGCCTTCGAGTTCCTGGATGATCTTGCCGTTGCCGCGAACCGGGCCGTCGAGGCGCTGCAGGTTGCAGTTGATGACGAAGATCAGGTTGTCCAGCTTCTCGCGGCCTGCCAGGGCGATGGCACCGAGGGATTCCGGCTCGTCGCACTCGCCGTCGCCCATGAAGCACCAGACTTTCTGCTTGCCGGCCGGAATGAAACCACGGGCTTCCAGGTACTTCATGAAGCGCGCCTGGTAGATCGCCTGGATCGGGCCCAGGCCCATGGAAACGGTCGGGAACTGCCAGAAGTCAGGCATCAGCCATGGGTGCGGGTACGAAGACAGGCCTTTGCCGTCCACTTCCTGACGGAAGTTGTTCATCTGCTCTTCGTTGATGCGACCTTCCATGAAGGCACGGGCGTAAACGCCTGGCGAAGCGTGGCCCTGGAAGAAGATCAGGTCGCCGCCGTGTTCTTCGGTCGGGGCCTGGAAGAAGTAGTTGAAGCCGATGTCATACAGGGTGGCACTGGAGGCGAAGCTGGAAATGTGGCCGCCCAGGTCCGAATCCTTCAGGTTGGTGCGCATCACCATGGCCAGCGCGTTCCAACGCACCATCGAGCGAATGCGGCGTTCCATGAACAGGTCGCCAGGCATGCGTGCTTCGTGGGTGACAGGGATGGTGTTGCGGTATGGCGTGGTGATCGCGTATGGCAGCTGGGAGCCACTGCGGGTGGCCAGCTCGCCCATGCGGGTCATCAGGTAATGAGCGCGGTCTTCGCCTTCTTTGTCGAGGACCGACTCCAGGGCATCCAGCCATTCCTGGGTTTCGATTGGATCGAGGTCTTGCATGGCTTGCTCCAGGGCGGAAAGGCCACCAGAATCGGGGGCCTGAGTTTGCGACTGGCCTTATGGGCAGACGTCGTGAATTCTTGGATTACCGGAGTGTGAACCGGCGGCGTGTAGTTTTACTACATTTGCTTTCGCATTTCATGCTTTTGCACGGTCGGGATAGTAGTAAAACTACACAAATGCGACGTTTGGTCGCACCTTGGCTTGTGAGGAAAAACGTTCATGTTGGTTGGCGTTGTGCTACGAGCGGGTGATTCTTGATGTTTCATGCCAATGATTCGTTTTTTTCAGCTATTTCCAACTTTTGTACGACAGTCCAACCGGGGGCCGGTTTCCTCGTGGCCGCTTTTTACTCTCACTTTCACGCCGATCAAGGATAGACCATGCGCCTGCCTTTGCCGCTCGAACTGCCTGCCTCCCTGCAACCGCTGGTCGTCCGTAATCGGCAGTTTCTGCTCGATGCCCTGAGCAGCCATCAGGGGCTCGACACCAACGCCTGGAGCCCGGCTCACCGGCAACAGTTCGACCAGGTGGCCGCCGCCAGTGACTTTGTGCTCGGCCTGGCCCAGCGTGAGCCGGCGATGCTGTTTGCCCTATTGGCCAGCGGCGAGATGGACCGCCGTTATACGCCGGGCGAGCTGCGTGGGCACATCGCGGCAGCGGCCCAGGCGGCGTCGAGTGAAGACGAGCTGGCACGCAACCTGCGCCGCGAGCGCAACCGCCAGCAGTTGCGCATCATCTGGCGCGATATCACCCGCCAGGCTGAACTGGGCGAAACCTGTCGCGACCTGTCCGACCTTGCTGACGCGGCGATCGACGAAGCTTATCAATGGCTGTATCCGCGCCACTGCCAGCAGTTTGGTACGCCGATCGGTAACCGCAGTGGTGAACCGCAGCATATGGTGGTGCTGGGCATGGGCAAGCTGGGGGCGGTCGAGCTCAACCTGTCATCGGATATCGACCTGATCTTTGCCTTCCCCGAGGGCGGTGAGACCGAAGGGGTCAAGCGCTCGCTGGACAATCAGGAATTCTTCACCCGTCTGGGCCAGCGCCTGATCAGGGCGCTCGACCCGGTCACCGTCGATGGCTTCGTGTTCCGCGTCGACATGCGCCTGCGCCCCTACGGCTCGGCCGGTTCGCTGGTGCTCAGCTTCAATGCCCTGGAGCAGTACTACCAGGATCAGGGCCGCGACTGGGAACGCTACGCGATGATCAAGGCGCGGGTGGTGGCCGGCGACCAGGCAGCTGGCGCGCAACTGCAGGAGATGCTGCGCCCGTTCGTGTATCGGCGTTACCTGGATTTCTCGGCGATCGAAGCGCTGCGTACCATGAAGCAGCTGATCCAGCAGGAGGTGCGGCGCAAGGGCATGTCCGAGAACATCAAGCTTGGCGCCGGTGGTATTCGTGAAGTGGAGTTCATTGCTCAGGCCTTCCAGCTGATTCACGGTGGGCGTGACTTGAGCCTGCAACAGCGGCCATTGCTTAAAGTCCTGGCCACCCTGGAGGGGCAGGGTTACCTGCCGCCGGCCGTGGTAGCGGAGCTGCGTGAAGGGTATGAGTTCCTGCGTTATACCGAGCATGCCATCCAGGCCATTGCAGATCGTCAGACGCAGATGCTGCCTGATGACGAGACCGACCGTGAGCGCGTGGCCTATATGCTCGGTTTTGCCGGCTGGCAGAGCTTCCACGATCAGCTGATGCACTGGCGCGGCCGTGTTGACTGGCACTTCCGCCAGGTCATCGCCGACCCTGATGAAGAAGAAGGCGAGGGTGACCTGGTGGTTGGCGGCGAGTGGTCGCCCTTGTGGGAGCAGGCGCAGGATGAGGAGGCCGCCGGCCGTCAGCTGGAAGAGGCCGGTTTCAATCAGCCCGCCGAAGCCTTGCGCAGGCTTGCGGGGTTGCGTGCCAGCCCACAGTTGCGCTCGATGCAGCGCATCGGCCGTGAGCGTCTGGATGCCTTCATCCCGCGTCTGCTGGCCCAGGCGGTTGAGCATGACAACCCTGACCTGGTACTGGAACGTGTATTGCCGCTGGTCGAAGCTGTGGCGCGGCGTTCGGCCTACTTGGTGCTGTTGACTGAAAACCCGGGAGCCTTGCGCCGTCTGCTGACCCTTTGTGCCGCCAGCCCCTGGATCGCCGAACAGATCGCCCGTTACCCATTGCTGCTCGATGAGTTGCTCAATGAAGGCCGGCTGTTCAGCCCGCCGCTGGCCCCGGAGCTGGCCGCCGAGCTGCGCGAGCGGCTGACGCGCATCCCCGAGGACGATCTTGAACAGCAGATGGAGGCCTTGCGCCACTTCAAGCTGGCCCACAGCCTGCGCGTGGCAGCCTCCGAGATCAGTGGCAACCTGCCGTTGATGAAAGTCAGCGACTACCTGACCTGGCTGGCCGAAGCCATTCTCGACCAGGTGCTGGCTCTGGCCTGGCGCCAGACCGTGGCGCGCCACGGCCAGCCCAAGCGCAGCGACGGCAGCCTGTGCGACCCGGGCTTCATCATCCTCGGCTACGGCAAGGTGGGCGGCCTGGAGCTGGGCCACGGCTCTGACCTGGACCTGGTGTTCATCCACGACGGCGACCCGCAGGCGGAAACCGACGGTGCCAAGCCGATCGACAGCGCGCAGTTCTTCACGCGCCTTGGCCAGCGCATCATCCATTTGCTGACCACGCAAACCAACTCCGGCCAGCTTTATGACGTCGACATGCGCCTGCGGCCATCGGGGGCAGCGGGGCTGCTGGTCAGCTCGCTGGGCGCGTTCGAGCGCTACCAGCAGAACGAAGCCTGGACCTGGGAGCATCAGGCCCTGGTGCGCGCCCGCGTGCTGGTGGGCTGCAAGCAGGTGGCGGCAGCGTTCGAGGGTGTGCGCGCCAAGGTTCTGGGCCAGGCTCGTGATCTGGACAAGCTGCGCAGCGAAGTCAGCGAAATGCGCGCCAAGATGCGCGACAACCTGGGTACCAAGGCCACCGCCGCGGGCACTGCGGCCAATGCCTTCGATGCGGGGATGGCATTCGATATCAAGCAGGATGCCGGCGGTATCGTCGATATCGAATTTATGGTGCAATACGCCGCTTTGGCCTGGTCCCACGACCATCCGGCCATACTGCGCTGGACCGATAACATTCGCATTCTGGAAGAGCTGGAGCAGGCGGGCTTGATGCCGGCCAGCGATGCGGTTTTGTTGCGTGAAGTGTACAAGGCGTTTCGCTCAGCCTCGCACCGCCAGGCCTTGCAGAAGCAGGCCGGGGTGATCGATGCGGCACAGTTTGCCGATGAGCGCCGCGAGGTGCGGCGGATCTGGGGTGAACTGGGATTGGCATGAGATTGTTGGGGCCGCTTTGCGGCCCTTTCGCGACGCAAGGCCGCTCCTGCAGGGGCCTAAAGGCCGATGTTCCACCACCGGTGTTACACTGTCCGCCACATAGCCTGAATATAAAGAGGGGAGGCCAGGCTGTACCGCAGCCTGCAGCCTCCCCGAGCGTTTCTGGACTAAGCATGAGAATACTGATCATTGGCCCCAGCTGGGTCGGCGACATGGTGATGGCGCAAACCCTGTTCCAGTGCCTGAAACAGCAGCACCCCGACTGCGTGATCGATGTGCTGGCACCCGAGTGGAGCCGGCCGATCCTTGAGCGCATGCCCCAAGTGCGTCAGGCCTTGAGCTTCCCGCTCGGCCATGGCGCGCTGGAACTGGCTACGCGCCGGCGCATCGGCAAGTCCCTGGCCGGCCAGTACGACCAGGCGATCCTGCTGCCCAACTCGCTGAAGTCAGCGCTGGTGCCGTTCTTTGCCGGCATTCCCAAACGCACCGGCTGGCGTGGCGAAATGCGCTTCGGCCTGCTCAACGACGTGCGCAAACTGGACAAGGCGCGTTACCCGCTGATGATCGAGCGCTTCATGGCCCTGGCCTACGCGCCGGGTGCCGAGCTGCCGCAGCCTTATCCCCGGCCTGAGCTGCAGATCCAGGCGCAGAGCCGTGATGCAGCGCTGGCCAAGTTCGGTCTGGAGCTGGACCGCCCGGTGCTTGCGCTGTGCCCAGGTGCCGAGTTCGGTGAAGCCAAGCGCTGGCCGGCAGAGCACTACGCCAGCGTTGCCGACGCCATGATTCGTCAAGGCTGGCAGGTTTGGCTGTTCGGTTCGAAAAATGATCACCCGGTCGGCGAGCAGATTCGCGACCGGCTGATCCCGGGTTTGCGTGAAGAATCCTATAACCTGGCGGGCGAAACCTCGTTGGCCGAGGCGATCGACCTTATGTCCTGCGCCAACGCGGTGGTGTCCAACGACTCCGGGCTGATGCACGTTGCTGCGGCGTTGAACCGCCCACTGGTTGCCGTTTATGGCTCGACCTCGCCGGGCTTTACCCCGCCGTTGGCCGAGCAGGTGGAAATCGTGCGCACCGGCATCGAGTGCAGCCCATGCTTCGACCGCACCTGCCGTTTCGGCCACTACAACTGCCTGCGTCTGCTGGAGCCTGGCAAAGTCATCGCCGCCCTGCACAGCCTGGGTGGGCCGAACCTGATCGATACCGTGGCCGAGGTCGAGTAAGTGCGGGTATTGATCATCAAGACCTCGTCGCTGGGTGATGTGATCCACACCCTGCCGGCGCTCACCGATGCCGCCCATGCGATCCCGGGCATCCGCTTCGACTGGGTGGTGGAAGAAGGCTTCGCCGAGATCCCCAGCTGGCACCCGGCGGTCGACCAGGTGATACCGGTGGCCATTCGGCGCTGGCGCAAGAATGTCTGGCAGACCATCAAGAGCGGCGAGTGGAAGGCGTTCAAGCAACGCGTGCGCGAGCGCAAGTACGACCTGGTGATAGATGCCCAGGGGTTGGTCAAGTCGGCGTGGCTGACCCGCTACGTCAAGGCGCCGGTGGCCGGCCTGGACCGTTACTCGGCGCGTGAAGGCTGGGCCAGCCGCTTCTATGACCGGCGCCTTTCGGTCGCCGTCGGCCAGCATGCGGTAGAGCGCGTGCGCCAGCTGTTCGCCATGGCCCTGGCCTATGACCTGCCCGAAGGCATCGGCAACTACGGCCTGGACCTGGACCGCCTGCAACTGCCGCCAGCAGCGCCGTATGTGGTGTTTCTGCACGGCACCACCTGGGCGACCAAGCACTGGCCCGAGGCCTACTGGCGTGAGCTGGCTGAACGCCTGGGCCGCAGCAAGCTGCAGGTATGCCTGCCATGGGGCAACCCGGCCGAGAAAGACCGCGCCGAGCGTATTGCCCAGGGCTTGAACAACTGCCAGGTGCTCCCCAAATTGAACCTTGCCGGCGTCGCCCGCGTGCTGGCGGCGGCAAAGGCCTGTGTAGCGGTGGACACTGGGCTGGGCCACCTGGCCGCAGCGCTGGATGTGCCTACCATTTCGCTGTTCGGCCCGACCAACCCGGGCCTGACCGGCGCCTATGGCCGTGTGCAGGTGCACCAGGCCAGCGATTTCCCCTGTGCACCGTGCCTGCAGAAAAAGTGCACCTACAGACCGAGCGCCGACGACCTGCGCCGGTTCGATCTCAAACGCGAGTGGCCACTGTGCTTCACTCGCCTGAATCCCGAGCATGTGGCGAGCCGCTTGAGCGCGTTGCTGCTGGCTGAGGATGTCCGCTGATGCAATTGGCTTTCGTGCTTTACAAATATTTCCCCTTCGGCGGCCTGCAGCGCGATTTCATGCGCATTGCCCTGGAATGCCAGAAGCGGGGCCACCAGATCCGTGTCTACACGCTGATCTGGGAAGGCGATATTCCGCCCGGTTTCGAAGTGCTGGTGGCGCCGGTCAAAGCGCTGTTCAATCACCGTCGCAACGAAAAACTCACTGCCTGGATGGAAGCCGATCTGGCCAAGCGTCCAGTAGACCGGTTGATCGGCTTCAACAAGATGCCGGGCCTGGATGTGTATTACGCGGCCGACGCCTGTTTCGAGGACAAGGCCCAGACTTTGCGTGGCGGCCTGTACCGCCGCTGGGGCCGCTACCGGCACTTTGCCGAGTACGAGCGGGCCGTGTTCGCCAAAGATGCACGCACCGAAGTGCTGATGATTTCAGAGGTGCAGCAACCGCTGTTCATCAAGCATTACGGCACCCCTGTCGAGCGCTTTCACCTGTTGCCGCCCGGCATTTCCCAGGACCGCCGTGCGCCGGCCAATGCCGCCGAGATCCGCGCGCAGTTCCGCAAGGAGTTCAACCTGGGCGATGACGACCTGCTGCTGGTACAGATCGGCTCGGGCTTCAAGACCAAGGGCCTCGACCGTAGCCTCAAGGCCCTGGCCGCGCTGCCGTCGTCTCTGCGCAAGCGCACCCGGCTTATGGTCATCGGCCAGGACGATCCCAAGGTGTTCCAGCTGCAGAGCGCAGCCTTGGGCCTGGGCGAACAGGTGCAGTTCCTCAAGGGCCGCAGTGACATCCCGCGCTTCCTGTTGGGTGCCGACCTGCTGATCCACCCGGCCTATAACGAGAACACCGGTACGGTGTTGCTCGAGGCGCTGGTGGCTGGCTTGCCGGTGCTGGTTTCCAAAGTCTGCGGCTACGCCCATTACATTGCCGAGGCCGACAGCGGCCTGGTGCTGGATGAGCCGTTCGAGCAGGAACAGCTCAACGGCTACCTGCAGCGCATGCTCGAAGCGCCAACGGCGCGTGCCGAGTGGGCGCGCAATGGGCTGGCATTTGCCGAAACCGCCGATCTTTACAGCATGCCGCAGCACGCTGCCGACGTGATTCTGGGGCAGGAGAGCGCATGAAGCTGATCCTGGCCGAACCGTTCAAGCGCATGTGGGCCGGGCGTGATGCCTTTGATGCCGTGGAGGCTCTGCAAGGCGAGGTGTACCGCGAGCTGGAAGGCCGCCGCACGCTGCGCACCGAGGTCGATGGCGAAGGTTTCTTCGTCAAGATCCACCGTGGTATTGGTTGGGGCGAAATCTTCAAGAACCTGCTCACCGCCAAGCTTCCGGTGCTGGGCGCCGGGCAGGAATGGCGGGCCATCGAGCGCCTGCATGAAGTCGGTGTGCCGACCATGACTGCAGTGGCCTATGGCGAGCGTGGCAGTAATCCGGCCACGCAGCACTCGTTCATCGTCACCGAAGAACTGGCGCCGACCATCAGCCTGGAAGACTTCAGCATCGACTGGGTCAGGCAGCCGCCTGAGCCGGCGCTCAAGCGCGCGCTGATCGCCGAAGTGGCGAAGATGACCGGCGGCATGCACCGCGCCGGGGTCAACCACCGCGACTGCTACATCTGCCACTTCCTGCTGCACACCGACCGCCCGGTGACGGCGCAAGACTTCAAGCTGTCGGTAATCGACCTGCACCGCGCCCAGACCCGGGCGACAATCAGCCGCCGCTGGCGGGACAAGGACCTGGCCGCGCTCTACTTCTCAGCGCTGGACATCGGCCTTACCCGGCGCGACAAGCTGCGTTTCCTGCGCGGATACTTCCAACGCCCGCTGCGCCAGATCCTCAGCGAGGAAGCCACGCTGCTAGCCTGGCTCGATCGCAAGGCGCAGAAACTCTACGATCGCAAACAACGCTATGGGGATGCACTCTGATGGCGGGTTGGACACTGGCGGCTGGCTACGAACAGCTGGCGGCGGACTTCGGCAGTCTCGATGCAGTGTTTGCCCTGCAGGGTGAACGCCTGACCCGTGACCCGCTCAGCGAAGTGGTCCGCGTCGAGCGTGACGGGGTCAACTATTACGTCAAGCGGTACACCGGCGCCGGCAAGCACATGCGCCGTTATCTCGGCCGGCCGCGCATCAAGGCCGAATGGCAGAACCTCAAGCAGTTCGCCAAATGGGACATCCCGACCGCTGAAGTTGTGGCCTGGGGTCTGGAGCGCAATGGCCTGGCATTTGGCCGTGGCGCGATGATCACTCGCGAGCTGCCTCGCACCGAAGACTTGTCGGCGCTGGCTGAGCGTAATGATCCGCGCCTGGCCGATCGCGCCTGGGTCGAGCACATCAGCCAACAGCTGGCGCGCCATACCCGGGTCATGCATGAGCACCATTTCGCCCACAACGACCTTAAGTGGCGCAACCTGTTGGTCGATGACCGGGGCACGCTATTCTTCATCGACTGCCCGACCGGTGACTTCTGGCGCGGCTTCATGTGGCGCCACCGGCTGATCAAGGACCTGGCATGCCTGGACAAGGTCGCCAAATACCACCTGACGGCGACTCAGCGTCTGCGCTTCTATTTGCAGTACCGCGGGCGCCAGCGCCTGAATGCGCGCGACAAGCGGCGGATCCGTCAGGTACTGAGCTTCTTCGAGGGAAGGGAATGACCGATTACCTGGCCAGCGCGGACCTCGCGCTGCTCAAACGCCATGGCCTGAATGACTTCGAAGCACTGTGGGCGCTGCAGCTCGATGCCGTGGACGAACCCAATACCGGTCGTGGCGGCTGGAGCAGCGTCTATCGCCTGGAGCTCGAGGGCAAAGGGTATTACCTCAAGCGCCAGAGCGACTACCTGACCCGCACTTTGCATCGCCCATTTGGCGAGCCGACTTTCGCCCGTGAGTTCCGCAACATCAGCCGTTACCAGAAGCTGCATATCCCGGCCCTGCAGGCGGTGTTCTACGGTGAGCGCAAGCATGCGGGCCAGCACCGGGCGATTCTGCTCACCCGTGCTCTGGATGAATGGAGCGACCTGGAAAGCCTGCTGGGCCAGTGGCCGCAGCTCAGTGACGTTGAGCGCAACGGCATCCTCCAGGCCTGTGGCCAGCTGGCGCGCACGCTGCACAGCGCCGGCCAGGTGCATGGCTGCTTCTACCCCAAGCACATCTTCCTGCGCCAGCGCCGCGAAGGCTGGGACGCGCAATTGATCGACCTGGAGAAGACCCGGCCACTGCTGTTCGGCATGCGTGATCGCCTGAAGGACCTGGAGCCGCTACTGCGCCGCGCCCGGGCCTGGAGCGAAGCGGATGTGCGCAAGCTGCTGGCCGCCTATCTTGCCCAGCCGGCCGACAGCGCACTGGTCGGCACCTGGTTGCAGCGCCTGACGCAACGACGTCGTGAAAAAGAGGCCCGCTGATGCGTTTGTCTGAATTGAAAGATGCCGGGCGCAGCCCTTCACTGCCGCTCTCGATCAGCTTGGTCGACGCCGCTGGCAACGCCGAACTGCAGCTGCTCAGCCTGCTGCGCGTGTTGCCAGGCCAGCGCTATGTCGGTGCCGGTGTATGGCGCGGTACGCCGGTGTTGGCCAAGTTGCTGGTGGGCGCTAACGCCGCGCGCCATTTCCAACGGGAGCTGGAGGGTGTGAGGTTGCTGGCCGAACAGGGCCTGACAACGCCAAAGCTGCTTGCCGATGGGCTCAAGGAAGGTGAGGGTGGCTGGCTGCTGTTCGAGTTCCTCGACGGCGCCGAAAGCCTGGCCGATGCCTGGGACGAGGTGGCAAACCTGCCGGTGCTGGCCGACGAACAGCACCTGGTGCTTGGCGAAGCGCTGACTGCCGTGGCGCAGATGCATGCCAAGGGCCTCTGGCAGGAAGATTTGCACCTGGACAACCTGTTGCGTCACGGCGGCAAGCTGTACCTGATCGATGGCGCTGGCATCAAGGCCGAAACACCAGGCCAGCAGCTGTCGCGTCCGCGTGTGCTGGAAAACCTCGGGGTTTTCTTCGCTCAATTGCCCAAGCGCCTGGAGCCGTTCATCGAAGAGGTGCTGGTGCATTACCTGTTGGCCAATGCCGAGCACGCGTTGCCGATGGAAGCGTTGCAGAAGCAGGTGGACAAGGTGCGGAACTGGCGCCTCAAGGATTACCTGGAGAAGGCCGGCCGCGAATGCACACTGTTCAGCGTCGAGCGCAGCCTTTCGGGCTTGCGGGCGATTCGCCGCAGCGAAGTCCAGGCCATGCTGCCGGTGCTGGAACAGGCCGATACATTGATCGACCAAGGCCACCTGTACAAGACAGGCGGGGCGGCCAGCGTGGCGCGTGTCGAGGTGGGTGGGCGCTCACTGGTACTCAAGCGCTACAACATCAAGAACACTGCGCATTGGTTCAAGCGTTTCTGGCGCCCGAGCCGGGCCTGGCACTCCTGGATTGAAGGCCACCGCCTGGAGTTCCTGGGCATCGCCACGCCGCGCCCTTTGGCAGTGCTGGAGCAGCGCGTCATGGGGCTGCGCAGCCGGGCGTACTTGGTCACCGAACATGTCGATGGCCCGGACCTCACCGCGTGCTTCGCCCCTTATGTGGAAAACGGCGAGGCGCCAGAAGAGCAAGTCGATGCCCTGGTGGAAGTGATGCAGCAACTGATCCGCGAGCGTATCAGCCATGGCGACTTCAAGGGCCACAACCTGTTCTGGCACAACGGCCAATGGTCCTTGATCGACCTTGACGCCATGTGCCAGCACGCCACCGGGCTCAGCTTTGCCCCGGCCTACGCCCGTGATCGGGCGCGGCTGCTGCGCAACTGGCCGAGCAGCAGTGCCTTGCATCAGCGGCTCGACCGGTTGTTGCCAAGGCTCGGCGAGTAGGCATCCGGCAGCGCCAGCCAATCGCTGCTGCGCCCTGCCTGGCGCACACGGACGCGCCACTGCCGGTCTTGCCAGCGCAGGATCGCCCACGGCACCACGCCGGCTTCCCGTGCGTGCGGGATCAACAGGTGGTAGCGCCCGGCGAGCAGGTGCGCGCGCACTGGCAGTTGCCCGGCAGGGGTTTGCAGATAAAGCTGGTCGTCTGCCCGATACAACCCTGCCAGCGTGTCCACCACCTCACCCGCCAATGGCGGCTGCAGGCGGCAGCTGGCCAACAACTGCGGCAGATCGGGAAGGCCGTCGTACCACAGCACCGGTGAGTCGATGACCCAGTTGCCATTGGCCAGGCGTTTGACCGGCTGCAGCAGGTAAGCGTCGGGTTGGGTCGGGTCGATGACCCGCCAGCGATGGCCGTCGAATGAAACCTTGTAATACCGGCCGTGGGCATCCTGGATGAAATACAGGGTCAGCCCTTCGAATGTCGATGCTTTCTCGAACACGCCTTCGCCGTGCACACCGTCAATGGCGTAGCGTAGGTGTTCCAGCGCAGGCGTGACGCTGTAGCGCGAGGGCAGTGGCAACGGTGGTTGCGTTGGCATGCCACGCATCATCCGGCGCATCAGGCCGGTGCTGACGACGCTGGTACCAGCGTCGTTGGCATAGCTCAGGGCGTTGTACGTATGGGTCAGCACGCCGTTGATATCGTCTTCGCTGAAGGCTTCCAGGCCGTTCCAGATTTCGATCACCATGCGCCCCAGCGCGAGCGGAACCTGCACACGGGCGGGCAGCACCAGGCTGATAAGGTCGAGCAAGCGCCAGATCAGGTCGGTGCCCTGTTGGAGATCGGCTTCCCCGGTGGTGCGGCTCTGGGCATCGACCACTGCCAACCAGCCGCGCACCTGAGCCATGTAGTAGGCAAAGAACAGCTCATTTTCGATGGCTGGAGTGCGCAGTACGGGGCTGAGCCGGCCCTTGCTCAGCAGCTGTTCGATACGGACAGGCGCCAGCAGGGGCAGGCGGCTGGCGGCGTAGGCGCGTAGGGCGGGTTGTTTGCGTAGCAGCCGCATCAGTTCACGGGCATTGCTCAGCCCGCGCCAGGCGCGGCGGTCGGGTGCGTCCGGTGTGTAGAGGATGAACGCGCCTGTGCCGGCACTTTCGGCATTGATCAGCAAAACGCCTTGCAGGGTATGGCCATGGATCGTCAATTGGCGCACGGTGATGCGCTGGTTGTCCACCGGGGGGCGCAGCGCGTTGTGTGGGTAGTCCAGTACCTGACGTACCCAGCGGTAGCCCTGGTCAGCCTGATAGGCAAGGCCAAAGTGCCCGGCGTAAAGTGCCTTGGCGGCCTCGGCGCGCATGCGGGCGCGGTTGATCAAAGCATGGGCATTGAGCCGCCATCCCCCGACCGGGGAATCGATCAACTGGGTTTTCAGGTAGGCATGATAGCTACCGCCGACATTCAGGTGCCTGATCATCGCCTTGATGTAGGCCGGGTTCAGCGCTTCGGGTAATGGCTTGTCTTGACGGTGGGTTACCCGGGCGGTGAGCCAATAGTCGTAGTCGAACCAGTTCAGGTTGCGCAACGCCAGCTCGTGCAGCGGGTAACTCTCCCTGGTTAGCTCGACCATCTGCCCACCGACGCGCTCGAAACCTCGCCAGGTGACGTAGCTCGATGGGTTGAAGGGGTTCAGCTGCGGACCTGCCTGACGGCTGTGCACCACATGTACCATGATGTCGGCGGCTGCGTAGCGCAGGCCATGATCGTGGCGCAGGCGTTCCTCTACGCGCGCGCGGGCCCAGTTCTGCAAGCTCTCCTGCTCGCGGAACTGCGCCAGGGTGAGGATGCCTGGCGCGGCGATGCGATTGCCGGCGGCGACCAGTTGTTGCATGGTCTGCATGATGTGCGTAAGCGCCTGGGGCCCTGCCGTGCTCAACCAGTTGGGCAGGTTTTTTTCCAGCAGCAGGCCGTAGCGCGTTTCGAGCAACGCTTGCTTGCCGACTTCGGCCGCCAGTGAAAGGGCCCTGCGCAGCGTCTCGGCGGCGGGTGCCAGGGCGCCATGGGCAGATGTCCAAGCGTGGTTGACACGCAGGCGCTGGGCTTCGATCAGGGCGTCGACCTGGGCTTGCACCGGGTCATCGGCATACCATTCGTAGCGCAGGCGGTCGGCCTTGGCGGCGTTCTCTATACGCTCCCCATCGACCAGCAGGCGTAGCAGTGGCGGACCCTGCAGTGGGTCGTCGAGGCGTTCGCACAGCTCAAGGTGCAATTCGGCCAGCGATGCGTAGGCCTCGATGCCTTGGGTCAGGCCGCACAGCAACGCCGGCCCGTGGGCATGCTCCGGGGTGAGCTCGGCAGCCTCGTCGTTACCGGTGATGACCACGAACATACCTGGCAGCACCGCTCGGCTGTGGGGCTGGCTACGGCTGAGGACCAAGCGGTATATCTGGGCACGTGTGGCCATCGCTTGGGGCCGGCGTTGCCAGGCGTTGGGCAGGTCCAGGCACAGGCTCAGGGCATCGGCCTCGGGGGTGGGCAAGGTCCGGTCGCCTTGGCGTAGATTCAACTCGGCATGCATCAGGGCGCGGCGCAGATCGCATAGGCGGACCCTGCGCGAGCGGCCCTGGGGGTCGCAGGCTGCCCAGTATTCAGCCAGTTCGCCTTGTAGCTGCTGACGGGTGAGTCCCGGCCGGTCGGGGCTTGGTAATTGTGCCAGCAGGGCGATGATCTGTTGGTCGACGAATTCGATACGTTCCAGCGGTAGCATGTTGCGCTCCTTCGGTCAGGGAGGCGCAACGTTAGGGCCCAGGGCAAGGGCCGAAGCGGTAGCCGGTTATCGCCCGCATAGCCCCCGCAGCCCGAGGATCGCGGGTATGCCCAGGCCCAGCCAGGCCAGGGCATCCCACGCGCCGTCACCCAGCAAGGCGGCGAACAGGCCGGCGGCGCCGAGCAGGCCGATGGCGGCGGGCCAGGTGAAGATGCGCAGGGTCGGTTGCGATTTGTGGCTCATGCCCGCGCCTCCCGGTTTTTGCGCTGTTTGCCCCACCACAGGTAAAGGCCGCTGCCGAGCACGATGATGGTCAACACGTCGAGTACTGCCCAGAGGATCTGCATCGGCCGCCCGCCGTAGTCGCCGAAGTGCAGTGGCTGCGAGAGGCCCATGGCGTCCATGTACCAGGGGCGTTCGCCCACTGCCGTCACCTGCAGGCTGCGCGCATCGATCAGTACGGGCGTGAGCAGGTGCGATGTAAGGTGGGTGGCGCCTTTCATGAACACGGCGTAATGGTGCTCGCTGGAGAACCGCGTGCCGGGGAAGGCGATGAAGTCTGGGCGCATTCCGGGTGCGGCCTGCTTGGCGATGTCCAGCAGGCGGCTGGCCGGTGCGCGCTCGGTGAGTGGCGGGGCGTCACGGTAGGGCGCGACCATTGCGGCTAGGCTGTCGTTGCGCCAGGCGGTGATGACCAGGTCGGACAGGGCGCTGATGACCCCGGTTACACCGACGGTCAGCGCCCAGGCCAGGGTCACCACCCCGATCAGGTTGTGCAGGTCGAGCCAGCGCAGGCGGCGGGATTTGTCGTGGCGCACCGTGGCGAATTGCAGGCGGCGCATGAACGGTGCGTAGAGCACGGTGCCGGAGATGATCGCGACAACGAACAACACACCCATGAACGCCAGCAGCAGCTTGCCGGGCAGCCCGGCGAACATGTCGACGTGCAGGCGCAGCATGATCATCATGAAACCGCCGTTGGCGGCCGGCATGGCGACGGCTTCGCCGGTGCGGGCGTCGAGCATGAAGGTGTGTGACGAATTGGGTTCGGTGCCCGCAGTGGCAGCGGTGATCGCCACCACGCCGTTGCGTTCGTCTTCGTCATAGCCGAAGTACTGCATCACCTCGCCTGGACGATGCTGCTCGGCCTTGAGCACCAGTTGCTGCAGGTCCAGTTGCGGGGTGCCTGCAGGCATTTCGCGCAGCTTTGGTGCGTCGCCGAGCAGATGCTCGATTTCGTGGTGGAAGATCAGCGGCAGGCCGGTTAGGGCCAGCAACAGCAGGAACAGGGTGCAGACCAGGCTGCTCCAGGTGTGAATCACGGACCAGCGGCGGATGGTTTGGCTTTTCATCACGGTACCGAAATTTCTCATGGGGGCCGCTTAGCGGCCCCTGGGTACTCAGAACTTGTAGCTGGCGCTGGCGACGACGCTACGCTCGTCACCGTAGTAGCAGTAGTAACTGTCACAGGTGGAGATGTAGTCCTTGTTGAACACGTTGGTCGCGTTGACCGCTACCGATGCGCCCTTCAGGCTGGAGCTCAGGCGCCCCAGGTCGTAGTGCACGGAGGCATCGAACACGGTGTACGCATCGGCCTTGCCCAGCCAGGTGTTGCCCTGATCGCCATAGGTGTTTCCGGTGTAGCGCGCGCCAGCGCCGATGCCGAAGCCGTCGAGCACGCCGGTGTGCCAGGTGTAATCGGCCCACAGCGAGGCCTGCTGGTTAGGCATCAGTTGCAGGCGGTTGCCTTTGTAGATGCCGTCCTGCACTTCGGATTTGGCCAAGGTGTAGGCCGCAGTCACCTTCAGATTTTCGGTGACGTCGGAAACGGCTTCCAACTCCAGGCCACGAACCTTCACTTCGCCGGTCTGGCTAGTAACGGTCACACCGCCCTCGTTGTTGGTGACCGAGACGTTTTTCTGGGTCAGGTCATATACGGCTGCGGACAACAGGGTGTTGGAGCCCGGTGGCTGGTATTTGATGCCCAGTTCCCACTGCTTGCCTTCGGTCGGTTTGAAAGACTCCGTGGCGGATGCGGCAGCATTGCTGACCGGCTGGAACGACTCGGCATACGAAAGGTAAGGCACGAAGCCCGAGTCGAAGACGTAGCTGATGGCCGCGTTGCCGCTGAATTTCTTGTCTCTCTGGGTGTTGGTGGCATCGCCCTGGTTCAGGAACCTGGTGCTGGTATGCACCCAGTCTTCACGACCGCCCAGCGTCAGGCGCCAGTTGCCCAACGCCATCTGGTCCTGAACATACAGGCCGGCCTGGCGGGTTTTCTGGTTGTAGTCATAGAACGCCGTGGAGCGATCCGGCCGTGTGATTGGCAGCCCGTAGACCGGGTTGATGACGTTGCTGTCCGGCACGTTGAAGCCGAAGATCGACAGGTAATTGGTGTTGACACGTTGGTGGTCCAGGCCGACCAGCAGGGTGTGGCTGATGTCCCCAGTGGTGAAGTCAGCCTGGAAGTTGTTATCCACTGCAAATTGGCTGATGTCTTCATCGGTGTTGGTGGACATACGGCTGACGGTACCGTCGTCTTGTACCGGAGGAGTGGTTGTGTTGTAGCTGCCAGGGGTGATGGTCTGAAAGGACAGGTCAGTCTTGGTATAGCGAAGGTTCTGGCGGAACTGCCACACATCGTTGATCCGGTGCTCGAAGGCGTAGCCCAGCGCGTAGTAGGTACGGTCGTAGAACTCGTAGTCCGGATCCCCCAGGTTCTTGTGGTGGGAGATCTTACCGAATGGCATGTCGATCTTGGTGCCCTGAATGGGGCGGAACTGGCTGGTAGCGCCTGTATCGTCGCGGGTGAACTGGGTCAGCAGGGTCAGTGACGTGTCGTCGTCGATGTTCCAGGTCAGGCTTGGGGCAATGTTGTAGCGTTTGTCGTCTATATGGTCGATCTGCGTTCCGCCATCGCGAATCACGCCACTGACGCCGTACAGGAACTGCCCTTGGTCATCGATTTTGCCGGTGCTGGCGAAGTTGATCTGGCGGTGGTTGTCGCTGCCGTATTGCACTTCGATTTCATTTGCGCTTTCGGCCTGCGGACGGCGGCTGACCATGTCCAGCAGGCCGCCGGGTGGGGTCTGGCCGTAGAGTGAGGACGCTGGGCCACGCAGCAATGCGAGGCGGTCCAGGTTCCAGGTTTCGGCTTTCGGGTTAGCGTAAACGCCACGTGGCAGCGGCAGGCCGTCGAGGAACTGAGTCGGTTCGAAGCCCCTCACGCGCATCCAGTCATAGCGTGTGTCGCTGCCGAAACTGGCCGATACGATGCCGGGCATGTAGCGCACCGCATCATCCAGGCTGTGAACGCCGCGGTCGCTCATCTGTTGACGGGTGGCGACGGAGATCGAACGAGGAATTTCGACCAGCGCGGTATCGGTCTTGGTGCCCGCGGCGCTGCGTTTGGCCAGGTAGCCGTCAACCGGGCCCCAGGCGCTTTCGTACGATGCATCGGCATTGATCGCGGTCTCGGGCAACGCCAGGCTGCCATCAGGAACAGCCACCAAGCTGTAGCTGCCGACAGTGCTCTGCTGCAGCTGCAGGCCGGTACCGAGCAGGGCGGCCTGCAGGGCGCCGAGGCCGTCGAACTGGCCGTTGACCGGCGCCGAGTTTCGGCCGCTGACCAGTGCCGGATCGATGGCCAGGGCGATGCCCGACTGGCTGGCGATCTGGTTCAGGGTGGTGGCCAGCGGGGCGCTGGGCAGGTCGTAGGCGCGCTGTGCGGACTGCTCGGCGGCGAACAGGGCAGTGCTGGCCAACGGGGCAGCCAGGGCGATGGCCAAGGCCACCAGGCTGGGGCGCAGGATACGATCAACGGCACGGGACATGCAGCGGTTCCTCGACGGATAAGTGCTAATTGCTTCCTTGCCGAGCGAGATTTCAGAAGTGACAGGGGTATCTGGAAAAAAAGTGGAAATGGTTTGTATTTGTACGCAGCCAGCTTAGGCCTCATCGCCGGCAAGCCGGCTCCACGGGGGCGCTATGGTGCTACTTGGGCACCACGCTCACCCACCACTGGGTATGCCGCTCGATCTTCACCGGCAACGCGGGCACCAGCGATGCGAGGGCCAGCTCGGTGTCAGTCAGCGGGAAGCTCCCCGTCACGCGCAGGTCGGCCACTTCATCGGCTACGCCCAAGTGGCCGCTACGGTATTGGCCCAGCTGCGCTACCAGGTCGGCCAGGCGTATGTTGTCCACCACCAGCATGCCGCGGGTCCAGGCATCCGCACCGGCTTGCACTGGCGCGATACGGCCCAGGCCATTTGCGTTCATGAGCACCTGCTGGCCCTCACGCAGTACCTGCTCGTCACCACTGTTCAGCGGCTGCGCTGCGACAGAGGCCTGCAACACCTCCAGGCGGGTGCCGTGGTTTTCGCGACGTACCAGAAAGCGCGTGCCCAGAGGGCGCAGGCGGCCATCGTCGGTGCGCACCAGCAACGGGCGAGGGTCTTGGTGGCCGGTCTCCACCGAGATTTCACCCTGGTGCAGCACCAGTACACGCTGGTCGCCTTCGTAGTCGATGTCTACCGCCGTATGAGTGTTCAGGCTCAGCAGCGTGCCGTCCTCCAGACGCAAGGTCCGCAGTTCGCCGGTGGCGGTGCGCTGATCGGCCAACCAGTAGCTTGCCGATAGCGAGGGCGCGCCGACCCAGGCCAGCAGTGAGCCGAGCAGGAACATGCCGGCCAGCCCTCCGCCCACCTTGGCCACCCGCCGGCGCAACCCGGCGCGCGATTGCTGCAGGGCCTGGCGCGCGGGGCCGGCGGCGGCACTTACCCGCTGATCGAGGGCGCCCAGCTGGCGCCAGGCGCGAGCGTGTTCTTCGCTGGCGGCATGCCAGCGCATGAACTCGCTGCGCTCGTCGGGCGTACCGGTACCGTCGTCCAGGCTCAGTTTCCAGGCGATGGCAGCTTCAAGGACCCCGGCAGAAACCGGTGAGTTGTTCACGTCGGCTCCCCATACAGGGCCACATAGCACTGGCGCATGCCTTGGGCGATGTATTGGCGCACCCGCGATACCGATACGCCCAGGCGCTCGGCGATTTCGGCGTGGCCCATGCCGTCCAGGCGATTGTGCAGGAATGCCGTGCGTGCCTTGCTCGACAGCTTGCCGAGCAGGCGGTCGATGGCCTTGAGGTCTTCGAGGATCAGGTGCTGAAGCTCTGGGGAGGGTTGTTCGGCTTCCGGCAAGCGGGCCAGTTCGGCCAGGTAGGCCTGCTCCAGGGCGGCGCGGCGAAAGTGGTCGAACATCAGCCCCTTGGCCACTGCGGCCAGGAATGCGCGCGGCTCACGGGGGGTGTCCAGTTGTTCGCGCCCGAGCAGACGCACGAAGGTGTCCTGGCTCAGGTCTTCAGCACGCTGACGGCAGGCCATGCTGCGTTGCAGCCAGGCAAGCAGCCAGCTGCGATGGTCGCGGTACAGCGCACCGACCAGTTCGGCGTGTGGGCTCTGAGCAGAAGACAAGCAGTGTCCCCCCCGGAACGAATGCGTTAACTAACGATAATTATTCGCGATTGTTGCAGAGGCGGGGGGCGCGGCGCAATGGACGCTTATCGGGTTGCCACTGACTGTCATGGGGGGCCGGTGTCCGATACTACGGGCGCAGCCCCTTCAAAGGGTATGTTTCTAAAGCCCATGCCCCTGCACATTGCGCCGCCGCCACCTGCGCAACCGCTGCTCCAGCTGCAACGGGCTGTCGAGCTGCTGGCGACGGGCCTGGCTGAACAGGATTAACGCCAGCTCAGCAGTGACTTGGGCGTCTGCGCTGGCGTGGTGGCGCTCATCCACCTGCAGCCCGAAGCGCGCCACCCAGTCATCCAGCCCGGCTTCGCGCAGTACGGTGTCTGGGTTGAGCATGGGCGCCAGTTCAGCGACATCGAGAAAGGGCAGTTGCAAGCGATGACCAAGGGTTTCTTTCAACGCCCGAGCCAGCATGCGCTGGTCGAAAGGTGCATGAAATGCCAGCACCGGGCTGTCACCGATGAACTCGAGCAGTTCGAGCAACGCCTCGGCCGGGTCGCTGCCTGCGGCCAGGGCGCTCGGGCCCAGGCCATGGATGAGTACACTGGCGTTGGTTTTCTGGGCCGGGCGGTGCAGGGTGCGCTCGAACTGCTGGGAGAAGTCGATGGCGCCGTCTTCGATGGCTACGGCACCGATCGACAGGACCTGATCGCGGTTGGGGTTCAAGCCGCTGGTCTCAAGGTCCAGCACCACCCAGCGCTGATCACGCAGCGAGCACACGCCCAGCGGTGCGGGTTTTGGCAGGCGCGCCAGGCGTTGATGCAGTGCATCGTCCAGGGCCGGCGCGGCAGGGCGCAGCCAGGCGAACAGGCTCATAGCTGGTACCGCAGGGCCAGGCTGCTTTGCAGGCGCTGCGCCTGGCGCAGCGACTCACGCAGGATGCGCCGGTCCAGATGGTTGAGGCTGTCCGGATCGAGGCGGTTGGAGTACGGCTGATTATCGCGGCTTTGGCGCTGGTGCTGCTGCATGCGCGTTTGCTGGATGAAATGGTAGGCCTCTTCGTAGGCCGCGCCGTCGAGTGCCTCGATAACGCCTCTGTCGACCAGCTGGCGCAGGCGCTCAAGGGTATTGCAGGCGCCGATGCCATTGGCCAGGGCCAGCAGCCGGGCACCATCGACGAAGGGCGTCAGGCCCTGGACCTTGAGGTCCAGGGTTGCGGCCTTGTCGTTGCCTTGGCGTGTCAGGACGAATTCGCGCAGGCGGCCTACCGGAGGCCGCTGACGCAGGGCGTTGTCGGCCATCATGCGCTGGAAAATGCGGTTCTCGGCTACTTGTTCCAGCACGCTTTGGCGCAGTTGTTCGCAACCCTGTTCGTCGCCCCATACCACCCGCAGGTCGAAATAGATGCTCGAGCCGAGCAGGTTCTCTGGGCTGGCTTCACGGATGAAGCCGGCGAAGCGCCGTGCCCATTCAGTGCGCGACAGGCACAGCTCGGGGTTGCCTGCCATGACGTTACCCTTGCACAGGGTGAAGCCGCATTGGGCCAGGCATTGGTTGATGTAGTGGGCCAGTGGTAGCAGGCGGGCGCGAATGGCTTCGGCTTCGCTGCTGTCAGCTGCCTCGAACAGGATGCCGTTGTCCTGGTCGGTATGCAGGGTCTGTTCACGTCGCCCTTCGCTGCCAAAGCACAGCCAGCTGAACGGCACCCCAGGGTCGCCGCGTTCGGCCAGAGCCAGTTCGATTACCCGGCAGACAGTGTGGTCGTTGAGCAGGGTGATGATCTGGGTAATCTGGGTCGAGGAGGCGCCGTGGGCGAGCATGCGCTCCACCAGCTGGCCGATCTCGCCACGCAGCGCCACCAGCGAGTCCAGGCGCGGTGCATGGCGGATGGTGCGGGCCAGGTGCACGAGGTCGACCCGTTGCAGGGAAAACAGGTCGCGCTCCGAGACCACGCCGCACAGGCGCTGGTTGTCCACCAGGCAAACATGGGCAATGTGTCGCTCGGTCATGGCCATGGCCGCGTCGAAGGCGCTGGCCTGCGGGCTGAGGTAGAAGGGTTTGACGGTCATGTGCCGTTCGATTGCGCTACCGAGGTCGGCATCGACAGTGGCCACCACTTGGCGCAGGTCACGCAGGGTGAAGATGCCCACCGGGTAACGCTGCGTATCGACCACCACGATGCTGCCGACCTGTTGCTCGTGCATCGACCGCACGGCGTCGCGCAGCGGCGTGCCCGGGGTGCAGACCACCGGATGACGCATGGCCAGTTCACCCAGTGGGGTGTTCAGCGAGTATTGGGTGCCGAGTGTTTGCACCGCTTGCTGACGTACCTGTTGGTTGACCTGGTCTAGCAAGCTACTGACGCCACGCAGCGCAAAATCGCGAAACACATCCGACAGGGAGAACACACGGATGAAGGCGGCTTTGTTCAATTGCAGGCAGAACGTGTCCTCGCCCGCCAGGTGTTCGGTGCGGGTAGCGCGTTCGCCGAGCAGGGCAGCCAGCGGGAAGCACTCCCCGCTGGTGATCTCGAAAGTGGTTTCCACACCAGGCTTGACCAGGTGCTGGCGTTCACCGACCACGCGCCCCTGTTTGACGATGTAGAAGTGCTCCACCGGGCCGTCAGCGGGTTTGATGATGCTTTCCCCGCTGGCGTAGAAACGCAACTGGCACTGTTCCACCAGGAACGCCAGGTGGCTGTGTTCCATTTGGTTGAACGGCGGGAAACGCTGCAAAAACTGCAGGGTGCCCTGAATGTTCTGCAGAACGGCAGTTCTGCCCGCCTGGGTGTAGGCGTCGTTTTTGCTCATGACACTGACCGTATCGCTATGCCGAACTATATATATCTATATATAGGTGCGGCCTTGTTGTTCTCGGTCCCCATGGTCGGCTGACGGCCGTGCGGTGCCCATTGGACGTAAGTCTATGAGCGTAGTGTGATCAATATCGCAAGCTGCGGTCTTACCGGTGAGCAAGACTATTTGATGAGACGACCATGGTTGAGCATGACGACATCCTGAGTGACGCCGAACGCGAGGCACTGGCCGGGTTGAGTGCGCCTGTTGCGCCCAGGCCGGTGGTATTGGTGGTTGATGACAACCCGGTGAACAGTGAGGCCCTGTGCCTTTACCTGAAGAGCAGGGGGATCGACTGCATGCAGGCCGATGGTGCTCAGGAGGCGATGTTCAAACTGCATTACGAACCGCGCATTGCCCTGATGATCACCGACCTGCGCATGCAGCCCAAGGATGGCCTGGAGCTGATCCGGCAGATACGTGAGTCGGAACGGGCGGCGTTGTCGATCATCGTGGTGTCAGGCGACACCGATGTGAAAGAGGCGGTGGATGTGATGCACCTAGGGGTGGTGGATTTTTTGCTGAAGCCGGTGGATCTGGGGAAATTGCTGGGGTTGGTGAAGAAAGAATTGAAGCTTGAGTGAGCGGGATTGGGGCTGCTTTGCAGCCCTTTCGCGACACAAGGCCGCTCCTACAGGGGAATGCGATCCTCCTGTAATTGATGGAGCGGCCCCGATGTCTTACAGCCCGTTACGCGCCTTGAACTCGCGGCGGCGACGGTGCAGTACCGGCTCGGTATAACCGTTCGGTTGCTTGGCACCCTCGATTACCAGTTCCACTGCAGCCTGGAATGCCACGTTGTCGTCGAAGTTCGGCGCCATCGGGCGGTACAGGGCGTCACCGGCGTTCTGCTTGTCGACCACGGCGGCCATGCGCTGGAGGCTTTCCAGCACCTGCTCCTGGGTAACCACGCCATGGCGCAGCCAGTTGGCCAGCAGCTGGGCCGAGATACGCAGGGTAGCGCGGTCTTCCATCAGGCCCACATCGTTGATGTCCGGCACTTTGGAGCAACCCACGCCCTGGTCGATCCAGCGAACCACATAGCCGAGGATGCCCTGGGCGTTGTTGTCCAGCTCGTTGCGGATCTCTTCTGCCGACCAGTTGGTGTCAGCTGCCAGCGGGATGGTCAGGATGTCGTCGACCGAGGCCGGGGTGCGGCTGGCCAGCTCGCGCTGACGCGCCTGCACGTCGACTTTATGGTAGTGCAGGGCGTGCAGGGTGGCGGCGGTCGGCGAAGGAACCCAAGCGGTGTTGGCACCGGCCAGCGGGTGAGCGATCTTCTGCTCGAGCATGGCGGCCATCAGGTCCGGCATGGCCCACATGCCTTTGCCGATCTGCGCACGGCCTTGCAGGCCGGTGGCAAGACCGACGTCGACGTTGTTGTTCTCGTAGGCGCCGATCCACTTCTCGTTCTTCATGGCGCCTTTGCGCACCACGGCGCCGGCCTCCATCGAGGTGTGAATCTCGTCGCCGGTACGGTCGAGGAAGCCAGTGTTGATGAACACCACGCGCTCGGCGGCCGACTTGATGCAAGCCTTGAGGTTCACCGTGGTACGGCGCTCCTCGTCCATGATGCCGACCTTGACGGTGTTGCGCGGCATGCCCAGCAGGTCTTCGACGCGGCTGAAGATCTCGGCGGCGAACGCCACTTCTTCAGGGCCGTGCATCTTCGGTTTGACGATGTAGACGCTACCGGTACGGGTGTTCTTGCGGCTGGTGTTGCCGTTGAGGTTGTGCAGGGCGATCAGGTTGGTGAACAGACCGTCCTGGATGCCTTCGGGAATCTCGTTGCCTTGGGCGTCGAGAATTGCCGGGTTGGTCATCAGGTGACCCACGTTGCGCACGAACAGCAGCGAACGACCGTGAAGGGTCACGGTGCCGCCATTGGGCGCTGCGTACTCGCGGTCCGGGTTCATGGTGCGGGTGAAGGTCTTGCCGCCTTTGCTGACGTTCTCGGCCAAGTCGCCTTTCATCAGGCCCAGCCAGTTGCGGTAGACAATGACCTTGTCGTCGGCATCGACGGCAGCGACCGAGTCTTCACAGTCCATGATGGTGGTCAGCGCCGATTCCATCAGGATGTCTTTGACTCCGGCGGCGTCGGTGCTGCCGACCGGGGTGCTGGCATCGACCTGGATTTCGAAGTGCAGGCCATTGTGCTTGAGCAGCACGGCGGTTGGCGCGGCGGCATCGCCATGGAAGCCGATCAGCTGGGCGTCGTCACGCAGGCCGCTGTTGCTGCCGCCCTTGAGGGCAACGACCAGCTTGCCGCCTTCGATGCGGTAAGCGGTGGAGTCGACGTGCGAGCCAGCAGCCAGCGGCGCGGCTTCGTCGAGGAAGGCGCGGGCGAAGGCGATGACCTTGTTGCCACGGACCTTGTTGTAGCCCTGACCTTTTTCGGCGCCGCCTTCATCGCTGATGGCGTCGGTGCCGTACAGTGCGTCGTACAGCGAACCCCAGCGGGCGTTGGCGGCGTTCAGGGCAAAGCGGGCGTTCATCACCGGCACGACCAGCTGTGGGCCTGCCATGTGGGCAATTTCTTCGTCCACGTTCTGGGTGGTGGCCTGGAAATCGTCGGCTTGTGGCAGCAGATAGCCGATTTCCTGAAGGAAGCTTTTATAGGCTACGGCGTCGTGTGCCTGGCCTTTGTGTGCCTGGTGCCAGGCGTCGATCTTGGCTTGCAGCTCGTCGCGCTTGGCGAGCAGGGCTTTGTTCTTTGGGGCGAGGTCGTTGATGATCTTTTCTGCCCCGGCCCAGAACGCATCGGCCTTGACGCCGGTTCCAGGGATCGCTTCGTTGTTGACGAAGTCGTACAGGGCCTTGGCGACCTGAAGGCCACCGACTTGAACGTATCCAGTCATTGCTTGCCTCACCTTTGCTCAGCTATTTCGCTTTCGCTCTTCTGTATTAAGCCTGTAGCGCTTCTCTAAACACGGCACCAGTACATGCTCTCACCACTCACGAGAGCGGCTGGGTGCGGCTCGCCATAAGGCTGGCGGGCGGTTGGCGTATTTTCACAGGCGCCTTGGCAGACATCGTAACGACGTTTTGTAGTCCGCGCCGAGGCATACTACATGAAGCAGCAGGCCGGTGAACATCAGACTAAAAGCGTCGCTCTGCGACCGGTAGGTCGCGTAGGGTCACGCTGGGAGTGGCTATGTTCGCAAAAAACCGGTGGATTGTTCCAGATAAATCTTGAAACAGTACACGATTAGTTCGGCAGACCGTCCTGCGGCAGGTTGCCGCGCCTTGCCTATACTGAACCAATCCCCCCGTATTCTCGCCGCTGCAGGCGGCACGACGCAGAGGAAGCCCTGTGGATCATCTTGTACTGACCGTGATTGCTCCTGACAAGGCCGGCCAGGTCGAACGGATTGCCCAGTGCATCGCCGACCACAACGGTAACTGGCTGGAGAGCCGTATGTCGCGTATGGCAGGGCAATTCGCCGGCATCCTGCGGGTCGCGGTGCCCGCAGAAAGCTACGATGAGCTGGTGAAATCGCTTCAGGCCTTGGGGCAGTACGACATCCGTGTACTGATCGCAGAAAGCGGCATCGAGCCTTCCTGTACCTGGAAGCCGATCGCTATGGAGTTGGTGGGTAATGATCGCCCAGGCATCGTACGTGATATCACCCGATTGTTGGCTGACCAAGGGGTGAACCTTGAGCGCTTCACCACCGAAGTGCGCCCGGCGCCAATGAGTAGCGAGCCGCTGTTCCATGCCGATGCCTTGCTGGCGCTGCCATTGACCTTGTCGCTGGATGATCTGCAGCAGAAGCTGGAGAGCCTGGCAGATGACTTGATGGTGGAGTTGAAATTGCGGCCCCAGGATTGAGCCGAGGCGGTAGCGGGTTATCCCGATTAACCGGGGACGGCCCTGTGGATAACCTGGGGGCGCTCCTCGCTAGCCCAGAGACGGCGAGCTCTCCCGCGGTTTGGTCAAAAAACAGCCACTAATCAATAGCTTGTGCACAAACCACGGGGACGAGGGTGTGGATAACCTCTGGAGATCTTCTGCCAGGCCACGGACGGCGTGGCCTGCAGAGTTTTGGTCGTTTTTTGATCAGGCGCGCTTGCGCAGATTCAGCCAGGCATCGACGCTGTAGAGCGCCAGGCCAGCCCAGATGCACAAGAAAGCCATCAGGCTGCTGGAAGACAGGTGCTCGTCAAATAGCAGTACCGCTTGCAGCAGTACCAGGGTCGGCGCCAGATACTGCAGGAAGCCCAGGGTGGTGTAGGGCAAGTGCCGTGCAGCGGCGTTGAAGCATACCAGCGGTATCAGCGTTACCGGCCCGGCTGCAATCAGCCATAACGCCTCGCTGCCGGTATAGAAACTGCCTTGTGCACTCATCGCGGCAGGGTGCAGCAGCAGCCAGCCAAGCGCCAGGGGCACCAGCATCCAGGTTTCCACCACCAGGCCGGGCAGCGCCGCTACCGGTGCCTGTTTGCGGATCAGGCCGTAGAAGCCAAACGTCAACGCCAGTACCAATGACACCCAAGGCAGGCTACCGACTTGCCACACCTGTTGCGCCACACCTACTGCGGCCATGCCCACTGCCAGCCATTGCAGGCGGCGCAGGCGCTCACCCAGCAAAAGCATGCCCAGCAGCACGTTCACCAGCGGGTTGATGTAGTAGCCCAGGCTGGCCTCGAGCATGCGCCCGTTGTTGACCGACCATACGTAAGTCAGCCAGTTGCCGGCAATCAGGGCGCCACTGAGGGCAAGAATGGCCAGGCGGCGGGGGTTGTCGCGCAGCTCGCGCCACCACCCTGGGTGCTTCCACACCAACAGCAGCAGCGAACCGAACAAAGCGGACCAGAGCACCCGGTGCACGATGATCTCAACCGCCGGGACACTTTGTATGGCTTTGAAATAGAGGGGGAACAAGCCCCAGATGATGTAGGCCGAAAGGCCAAGAATGTACCCGCGACGCGGGTTTGCGGCGTGCATGCAGAATCCTTGCTTAGGTAGCTAAATACAGCGACGCCTATTGTAGACAGACCTTTGCAGGCATTTAGAACAATTTCAGGGGTTGCTCGTCGAGTGCCGCCGTTTGCTCGCGCAGGGCCAGAATCTGATCGCCCCAGTAACGCGGCTGGCCAAACCAGGGGAAGCTGCGCGGGAATGCCGGGTCGTCCCAGCGCCTTGCCAGCCAGGCGCTATGGTGCAGCTGGCGCAAGGCGCGCAGCGGTTCGATCAGAGGCAGCTCGCGCGGGTCGAAATCGTGAAACTCGTTGTAACCGTCGATCAGCTCTGCCAGTTGGCCCAGGCGTTCTTCACGGCTACCGGCCAGCATCATCCACAGGTCTTGCACGGCCGGGCCCATCCGGCAGTCATCGAGGTCGACGACGTGGTAGACGTCGTCGCGATGCATCAGGTTGCCGGGGTGCAAGTCGCCGTGCAGGCGCATGACCTGATGTGGGGTGCGTGCGTAGATGTCTTCGACCCGTTTGAGCAGCTCGCGCGCTACAGATTCGAACGCAGGCAGCAATTCCCGAGGTACGAAGTTGCCATCAAGCAGGGTTTGCAGGGAGGCGTGGCCAAAGTTTTCCACAGTCAATGCTTCGCGATGCTCGAACGGGCGTGTTGCCGCGACGGCATGCAAGCGGCCCAGCAACTGGCCCAGACGGTAGAGCTGGTCGAGGTTGCCCGGCTCCGGTGCGTGGCCGCCGCGGCGGGGAAACAGCGTGAAGCGAAAGCCCTGGTGCTCGAACAGGGTCTGTTCATTGTGTTGCAGCGGGGCGACCACCGGCACTTCGCACTCAGCAAGTTCGGCGGTGAAGCGGTGTTCTTCAAGAATCGCTTCATTGCTCCACCGGCCGGGTCGATAGAACTTGGCGATCAGTGGTTGCTCGCCTTCGATACCCACTTGGTAGACGCGGTTCTCGTAGCTGTTCAGGGCCAGTACGCGGGCGTCGCTGAGAAAGCCGAGGCTCTCCACGGCGTCCAGTACCAGGTCGGGGGTGAGGGTCGCGAAGGGGTGAGACATGGTGGCTCCGGGGTGGGCTGCAAGGGCTCATGGTATCAGTGCCGGCCCTCTGGCGGGGTGGCGCGACCAACCTACACCGGTACCCCCAGCAATACATGGGAGGGATGAAACTGCACCCGGACCTGGCTACCTGTTGCCACTGCCTCTTGTGCCAGCCAGTGCGCATCGGCAAACGCGCAGAGTGTCTGGCCATTACCCAGCGCCAGCCTCACTTCACTGGTGTCATGCCCATCCGCTATCACCTCTTCCACGGTGGCCTTGAGCACATTGCTGCCCGCTTCGGCTTCATCTGCGGCGCTCGATAACTGCACCCACCCGGCCTTGAGCAACGCCACCACCATGGTTCCGAGCGTCAGCTCCAGGCGTGAAGTGCTGTCGTGTGTGATCAGTGCCTCGATTTCCAGCCCGCCACCCAGCGCCAGGCTCACGCGGTCGTGCCGCCCCTCGCGGCGCAAGGCGCTGACCTGGCCTTGCAGCTGGTTGCGGGCACTGGTGCGCAACATCAGGCGCCCAAGCAGGTCAAGGTCGCTGGAATCTTCGGCAGCCTCAAGAATCTGGGCCTGCAAGGCCTGTAGGCGCTGGTACAGGCGCAGTACCCGTTCGCCTTCGCCCGACAGGCGGGCGCCACCGCCGCCGCGCCCGCCGGTGCTACGCTCGACCAACGGCTGGCTGGCCAGGTTGTTGAGTTCGTCTATGGCGTCCCATGCGGCTTTGTAGCTTATGCCTGCGGCCTTGGCTGCGCGGGTGATCGAACCTTGCTCTGCGATATGCTGAAGCAAAGCGATGCGCTGTGGGCGGCGCGCGATGTGCTGGGTGAGTAGAGCGGGCAGGGTCATGATGGCGCCTATCTGGGACTGACCGGTCAAGCTTGCCCCGGTTTTGCCGTGCGTGCCAGGCAATACACATCAACCCGACGTGCGCCGGCGCCGCGCAGCAGGGCGGCGATGCTTTGCGCCGTGGCACCGGTGGTCAGCACGTCATCGACCACGGCCACATGCAGGCCGTGCAATGCGCCTTCATCAACCACCGCAAAGGCCTGCTGCAGATTACGCCGTCTGGCCTTGGCATCCAGGCTTTGCTGCGCCGGTGTTTCGCGGGTGCGCCGCAGAAATCGCTCGTTGCTGTCGATTGCCAGGGCCTTGGACAACCACCTTGCCAGCATGCCTGCCTGGTTGAAGCCACGCTCGCGCTGTCGACGCTTTGCCAGTGGTACAGGCAACAGTAGCGATGGCTTGGCCAGGCCATCGGCAAAGCGGTAGCGCAAATCCAGGCTAAGCATTTCGGCCATCAAGCGCCCCAATGGCCACTGGCGATTGTGTTTGAAGCGGCTGATCAGTGTGTCCACAGGAAAGCCGTAATACCACGGCGCTACCACTTGCTCGAAGGCCGGGGCGCGGCGACTGCACTGGGCGCAGGTCAGGCCGGCCATTGGCAGCGGTAGCGCGCAATGTATGCAGTACTCACTCAGCCAAGGCAGTTCTTCCTCACACGCGATACAAATGGGGTGGGGCTGCTCGGCAGAAATGCCGCAGAGCAAACAGGCGTGATCAATATTTATACACTTGTAAACCAGTGCTTTTACCCAAGGTTGACAGTTCATAGGCCTTCCATGACTATGCGAGCTATCCGTGATGCGCTGGCGGGCATTCCTGTCCCGGCGCCAGCTACAGCCTAAACAAGGAAACGCCGATGAGCGCCAGCACAACTGCAACAACACGTCACGACTGGTCCCTGGCCGAGGTGAAGGCCCTGTTCCAGCTTCCGTTCAACGACCTGCTGTTCCAGGCGCAAACCGTGCACCGGGCGCATTTCGACCCTAACCGCGTGCAGGTTTCCACGCTGCTGTCGATCAAGACCGGCGCCTGCCCGGAAGATTGCAAATATTGTCCACAGTCGGGCCACTACAACACCGGGCTGGAAAAACAGAAGCTGATGGAAGTGCAGAAGGTGCTGGAAGAAGCGGCACGGGCCAAGGCCATCGGTTCGACCCGCTTCTGCATGGGCGCGGCCTGGAAGCACCCATCGGCCAAGGACATGCCCTACGTGCTGGAAATGGTCAAAGGGGTCAAGGCCATGGGGCTGGAAACCTGCATGACCCTCGGCAAGCTCGATCAGGACCAGACCCAGGCGCTTGCCCAGGCAGGCCTGGATTACTACAACCACAACCTCGATACCTCGCCGGAGTTCTACGGCAGCATCATCACCACCCGTACTTACAGCGAGCGTCTGCAGACCTTGGCCTACGTACGCGATGCCGGGATGAAGATCTGCTCCGGTGGCATCCTCGGGATGGGCGAGTCGCTCGACGATCGTGCAGGCCTGTTGATCCAGTTGGCCAACCTCCCCGAGCATCCCGAGTCGGTGCCGATCAACATGCTTGTGAAAGTGGCCGGTACCCCCCTGGCCGAAGAAGAAGATGTCGACCCGTTCGACTTCATCCGTATGCTGGCGGTCGCGCGGTTGCTGATGCCCAAGTCGCATGTGCGCCTGTCCGCCGGCCGCGAGCAGATGAACGAGCAGATGCAAGCGCTGGCTTTCATGGCCGGGGCCAATTCGATCTTCTATGGCGAGAAACTGCTGACCACCGCCAACCCTCAGGCCGACAAGGACATGCAGCTGTTCGCTCGCCTGGGCATCAAGCCTGAAGCGCGTGAAGAGCATGCCGACGAAGTGCACCAGGCCGCCATCGAGCAGGCGCTGGTAGAGCAACGCAGCAGCGAGCTGTTCTATAACGCCGCGTCTGCCTGAGATGGCCTTCGATCTTGCAGCGCGTCTTGCCGAACGGCGCGCTGCAGACCTCTATCGGCAGCGACCGCTGCTACAAAGCCCGCAGGGGCCGAACGTAGTGGTCGATGGCCAGCCGTTGCTGGCTTTCTGTAGTAATGACTACTTGGGCCTGGCCAACCACCCTGAGGTGATTGCCGCCTGGCAGGCCGGCGCCGAGCGTTGGGGTGTCGGTGGCGGAGCCTCGCACCTGGTGGTCGGCCACAGCACGCCGCATCATCAGGTCGAAGAGGCGCTGGCCGAATTGACCGGTCGCCCCCGTGCCTTGCTGTTTTCTACCGGCTACATGGCCAACCTCGGGGCCATCACCGCGCTGGTGGGGCAGGGCGATACGGTATTGCAGGACCGCCTCAACCATGCCTCGCTGCTCGATGGCGGTTTGCTCAGTGGTGCCCGCTTCAACCGTTACTTGCACAACGATGCAGTCAGCCTGGCCAACCGCCTGGGCAAGGCCTGCGGCAATACCCTGGTGGTCACCGACGGTGTGTTCAGCATGGACGGTGACCTGGCCGACCTGCCTGCACTGGCCGAGGTCGCGCGTGCGCGTGGTGCCTGGTTGATGGTCGACGACGCTCACGGCCTGGGTACCTTGGGTGCCCACGGCGGCGGAATCGTCGAGCACTTTGGCCTGGGCATCGATGACGTGCCCGTGCTGATCGGTACGCTGGGCAAGGCTTGCGGCACAGCGGGCGCCTTCGTTGCGGGCAGCGATGATTTGATCGAGGCACTGGTGCAGTTCGCCCGGCCTTACATCTATACCACCAGCCAGCCGCCGGCACTGGCCTGCGCCACGCTCAAGAGCCTGGAGCTGCTGCGCCGCGAAACCTGGCGCCGTGAGCACCTGGCCGGGTTGATCCGGCAGTTCCGCGAGGGTGCCGTGCAGATCGGCCTGCAGCTGATGGACAGCCCTACCCCGATCCAGCCGATCCTGATCGGCGACAGCGCACAGGCACTGCGCCTGTCGCAGATGCTGCGCGAACGAGGCCTGTTGGTCACCGCCATCCGCCCGCCTACCGTACCTGCTGGCAGTGCACGGCTAAGGGTAACCTTGAGCGCTGCGCACAGTGAGGCGCAGGTACAGCTATTGTTGAATGCATTGGCCGATTGTTATCCACAGCTGGAGGCCGCCGATGCGTAACCGACTGATCCTTCTTCCCGGCTGGGGCCTGGGTACCGCGGCCCTGGAGCCGCTGGCCGCCAGCCTGCGAGCGCAGGACTCGCGCCTGCAGGTTGAGCTGGCGCCCCTGCCGGAGCTGGCCGACGCCGATGTACAGGCGTGGGTCGACTACCTTGACCGCAAACTGCCCAGTGATACCTGGCTGGGCGGCTGGTCGCTTGGCGGCATGCTCGCCAGTGAGCTGGCTCGCAAGCGTGGCGACCATTGTTGCGGGCTGTTGACCTTGGCCAGCAACCCCTGCTTCGTGGCACGGGCGGATTGGCCGCATGGCATGGCCGATGACACCTTCGGGACCTTCCTCGACGGTTGCCGCAGCCACACCTCTGTGACCCTCAAGCGTTTCCGTACCTTGTGCAGTGACGGCGCCCTGCAGCCGCGCACGTTGCTGCGCCAGCTAGGCGTAGGGGTACCGGACACCGACCCACTGTACCTGGCCACCGGGCTTGAGGTGCTGGCTCAGCTGGATACCCGCGAAGCGCTGCAGGCGTACGGCGGCCCGCAACTGCACCTGTTCGCCGGCAGCGATGCGTTGGTGCCCCCCGAGGCGGCCAAAGCGCTGAGCGAGTTGTTGCCCGACGTTGAAGTCGGCCTGGTTGAAGAGAGTTCCCACGCTTTCCTGCTGGAGTACCCGCAGGAGCTGGCGGCGGGCATCAAGAGTTTCCTGCATGAGAGTGGCGATGACTGACCTTTCCCGTCCAACCCTGCCCGGCGCGCTGCCGGACAAGCGCCAGGTAGCGGCCTCGTTCTCCCGCGCGGCAGCCAGCTACGACAGCGTGGCGGCCTTGCAGCGCGCGGTGGGCGTGACCCTGCTGGAGCAGTTGCCGGACGCACTGACGCCATCGCGCTGGCTCGACCTGGGCAGTGGCACGGGGCATTTCAGCCGGGTGCTGGCCGAGCGCTTCACGCCGGCGACGGGCGTGGCCGTGGACATCGCCGAAGGCATGTTGCGCCATGCCCGAAGCGAGCAGGGCGGGGCCCGCTACCATGTGGCAGGCGACGCCGAGCGGCTGCCGCTGCGCGATCACAGCGTCGACCTGGTTTTCTCCAGCCTGGCGGTGCAATGGTGCGCGCAGTTCTCCAGCGTGCTGGAAGAAGCACGGCGGGTATTGTGTCCGGGGGGGGTGCTGGCCTTCAGCAGCCTGTGTGTCGGTACCCTCGATGAATTGCGCGCCAGTTGGCAGGCCGTGGATGGCATGGTGCATGTCAACCGCTTCCGCCGGTTCGAGGACTACCAGCGACTGTGCGCGGCAAGCGGCCTGGAGCAGCTTGGCCTGCGTCAGCAGGCGCATGTGCTGCACTACCCGCATGTGCGCGGCCTGACCCATGAGCTCAAGGCACTTGGCGCTCACAACCTCAACCCTGGGCGGCCGTCGGGCCTGACTGGCCGCGCCCGCATGCAGGGGCTGCTGCAGGCGTATGAAGCATTCCGCCAGCCGCAAGGGCTGCCCGCCACCTATCAGGTGGTCTATGGTGTGTTGCGCAAGCCAAAGGCGTGAGAGGAGCGAAATGAGCCAGGCCTATTTCATTGCGGGTACCGATACCGATGTCGGCAAGACCACCATCGCAGCGGGGCTGTTGCATGCCGCACGGCTGCAGGGCCTGAGTACGCTGGGTGCAAAGCCGGTGGCGTCCGGCTGCACAGTTACCACAAAGGGGCTGCGCAACGCTGACGCCCAGGCATTGATCGACGAGAGCACGCTCAAACTGCCTTATGAAGCGATCAACCCTTTTGCATTTGAACCTGCCATCGCGCCGCACGTGGCGGCGCGTGAAGCGGGTGTGACGCTGGAGGTGCCGGCCCTGCTCCAGGCCATGCGTCACGTGCTGGATCAGGGCGCGGATTTCACCCTGGTCGAAGGTGCCGGTGGCTGGCGCGTGCCGCTGTCTGGTCATGCCAACCTGTCTGACCTGGCAATCGCCCTCAAGTTGCCGGTGATTCTAGTGGTAGGGGTGCGTCTTGGCTGCATCAACCACGCATTGCTCAGCGCCGAAGCGATCGCCAGGGACGGGTTGCAACTGGCAGGCTGGGTGGCCAATGTCATCGACCCGCGTACGTCGCGGCTGGAGGAGAACCTCGCCAGCCTGGCCGAGCGCTTGCCAGCGCCTTGCCTGGGGCGGGTGCCCAAGCTCAAGCAGGCGACTGCCGATGCAGTCGCGGAACATCTGCAGCTGGACTTGCTGGACTGAAGCGCCATGCCTCACGTCTATCAGATAGCACGGGGCCATTAGCGATTTAAACGGGCCTTTATGGCCCGGGCCTGCTTTAATCAGGCCTGTTCACATCCAGCGTCATTGGAGTTTTGACATGGAAATCACCGGTAGCTCCGCCTACTACGCAGGCCTCAGTGCCATCCAGAGCGGGCAGAACCGCATCGACCAGGCGGCCAGCCAGATCGCCAGCAACACTGTCGAACGCGCCGCCACCAGCCAATCCAGCGATTTTCAGGCCGAGCGCCTGCGTGCGGTTGACCGCAGTCAGCAGATGGACCTTGCCACCAGCACTGTACAGCTGGCTTTGGGCAAAACCGAGGTCGAACTGGGCGCGAAAGTCGCCAAGGCTTCCGACGAAATGCTCGGCCGGTTCATCGATACCTACGCCTGAACCGCGTCACTTTCACAAACCTGCACAGTGCTCTGTGGAAGCGGGCCTGCCCGCGGATGCGTTTGATCAGGCTAGATTTTTTGTCTGAACCGACGCCTTCGCGGGCAGGCCAGCTGCCATTGGCATTGGTGCTTTTGCAGGCGATGGCATAAACGCCATGTTTCGCGGCATAAATGGCACCATAGTCCCTCCTTGACATCGGTCAGTCCTAAACGTAAGTTTCAAACAACTGTTTGACCGAAAGCCGGCAAGAGCTGGTCGGTATCAGCGGTCTCCCCACCGGACTCATCACAGAGGTTCATCGCAATGCCTGATTACAAAGCCCCCTTGCGTGATATTCGCTTCGTTCGCGACGAGCTGCTTGGCTATGAGGCGCACTATCAGAGCCTGCCGGGTTGCCAGGACGCAACGCCCGACATGGTCGACGCGATCCTCGAAGAAGGCGCGAAATTCTGTGAGCAGGTACTGGCCCCGCTGAACCGTGTCGGTGACCTGGAAGGCTGCACCTGGAGCGAGTCCGGCGTGAAGACCCCGACCGGTTTCAAGCAAGCCTACGAGCAGTTCGTCGAAGGCGGCTGGCCGAGCCTTGCGCATGATGTCGCTCATGGCGGCCAAGGCTTGCCTGAGTCGCTGGGCCTGGCGTTGAGCGAGATGGTGGGTGAGTCGAACTGGTCTTGGGGTATGTACCCGGGCCTTTCCCATGGCGCGATGAACACCATTTCTGCGCACGGTACTGCAGAGCAGCAGGAAACCTACCTGACCAAGCTGGTATCGGGCGAATGGACAGGCACCATGTGCCTGACCGAACCGCACTGCGGCACCGACCTGGGCATGCTGCGCACCAAGGCCGAGCCGCAAGCTGACGGTTCCTACCGCATTTCTGGCACCAAGATCTTCATTTCTGCCGGCGAACACGACATGGCCGACAACATCGTCCACATCGTGCTGGCCCGCCTGCCGGATGCGCCAGCCGGCACCAAAGGTATCTCGCTGTTCATCGTGCCGAAGTTCCTGCCCAATGCCGAAGGCGGAGTGGGTGAGCGCAACGGCGTGACCTGCGGCTCGATCGAGCACAAGATGGGCATCCACGGCAACGCTACCTGCGTGATGAACTTCGACAGCGCCACCGGCTACCTGATTGGCCCAGCCAACAAGGGCCTGAACTGCATGTTCACGTTCATGAACACCGCACGCTTGGGCACTGCGCTGCAAGGCCTGGCACATGCCGAAGTGGCCTTCCAGGGTGGCCTGAAGTACGCCCGTGACCGCCTGCAGATGCGTTCGCTGACCGGCCCCAAAGCGCCTGACAAGGCTGCTGACCCGATCATCGTGCACCCGGACGTTCGCCGCATGTTGCTGACCATGAAGGCCTTCGCCGAAGGCAACCGCGCCATGGTCTACTTCACCGCCAAGCAGGTGGACATCGTCAAATACAGCCAGGACGAGGAAGAGCGCAAGAAGGCCGACGCCCTGCTTGCCTTCCTGACCCCGATCGCCAAGGCTTTCATGACCGAAGTCGGCTTCGAGGCGGCCAACCACGGCGTGCAGATCTACGGCGGCCACGGCTTCATCGCCGAGTGGGGCATGGAGCAGAACGTGCGCGACAGCCGAATCTCCATGCTGTACGAAGGCACCACCGGCATTCAGGCCCTAGACCTGCTGGGCCGCAAAGTGCTGATGACCCAGGGCGAAGCGCTCAAGGGCTTCACCAAGATCGTGCACAAGTTCTGCCAGGCGCAGGAAGGCAATGAGGCGGTCAAGGAGTTCGTCGAGCCGCTGGCTGCGATCAACAAGGAATGGGGTGAGCTGACCATGAAAGTAGGTATGGCCGCCATGAAGGATCGCGAAGAAGTAGGCGCTGCATCGGTGGATTACGTGATGTACTCCGGTTATGCGTGCCTGGCGTACTTCTGGGCCGACATGGCACGCCTGGCTGCCGAGAAGCTGGCTGCCGGCACTTCGGAAGAGGCCTTCTACACCGCCAAGCTGCAGACGGCGCGCTTCTACTTCCAGCGTATCCTGCCGCGTACCCGCACGCACGTCGCGACCATGCTGTCCGGTGCCAACAACCTGATGGCGATGGACGAAGAGCACTTCGGCCTGTCCTACTAAGCCGCAAGGCGTCACTGAAACCCGCTTGCCTTCACCGGCAGGCGGGTTTTCGTATTTTTGGGGCCGCTACGCCCCAAGATCCGGTTACAAGAAAAGCTCAAGCCCTCTGCCCCTGCTGCCGTTAACCCCCCGTGCATTCATCTATTCATGTGCGCTGCCGATGAAGTAAAGGCACAATGCCATTATTGATCTGCCGGGTCGGAGATTACCCTTGTTTCGTTTAAACGCTGTACGCGCAAGCCACTTCCTGCCTTCACTGATCCTCTTGCTGGCAGGGCTTGCGGCGGCATACGTGAGAGACCTCAGCGTCTTCTTCACATCACTGTTCAACGTCCTGCCCACCTTGGTCCTGCTGCTGGGCGGCGCCTACTGCGCGGTATACCGTCGCCAGCGCGAGCTGTTCTTGATGGTCACGGTGTACATCGCCTATTTCCTGCTCGATACCCAGACTGACTACTACCGTGACAACGGCCGCGTGCGCGAGGACGCAGCGGTGATCTTCCATCTGGTGTGCCTGTTGCTGCCTGCATTGTTCGGCCTGTTTGGCGCCTGGCAGGAGCGCACCCACCTGGCCCAGGACCTGCTTGCCCGGTTTGCTGTGCTGTTCGCGGTGGGTAGCGTGGCAGTGGCGCTGGAGCAAAGTTTTCCCCAGGCACTGCTGGCCTGGTTGGCGGAAATCCGTTGGCCGTCGCTGCATGGGCAGTGGATGAGCCTGATACAGATGGTCTACCCGTTGTTCATCGGTGTCTTCATGCTGCTGGTGGTGCAATACCTGCGTGAGCCAAGGCCCCTGCATGCAGCCCAGATCATCGGGCTGATCGGTATCTTCTGGATGCTGCCCAAAACGTTCATCCTGCCGTTCACGCTGAACATCATGTGCAGCCAAGTGATGTTGATGATCGCTGCGGCGGTCTCCCACGAGGCCTACCAGATGGCCTTCCGTGACGAACTGACCGGCCTGCCTGGGCGGCGCGCACTGAACGAACGCATGCAGCGCCTGGGGCGCAACTACGTGATTGCCATGACCGACGTCGATCATTTCAAGAAATTCAACGACACCCACGGCCACGATGTCGGTGACCAGGTATTGCGCCTGGTCGCCAGCCGGCTGTCGAAGGTCACCGGTGGTGGGCGCGCCTACCGCTACGGTGGCGAGGAGTTTGCTCTGGTGTTCGCCGGTAAGACCGCCGAGGAGTGCGTGCCGCATGTGGAAGCCGTGCGGGAGATGATCGCCAATTACACGATGCAGCTGCGTGACCAGAACAATCGGCCACAGGACGATTCCGCCGGCCGTCAGCGCCGCAGCGGCAGTGGGGCAGGCACAGTATCGGTGACCATCAGTATCGGCGTCGCTGAACGCCTTATCGAGCACCGCAACCCCGAAGAGGTGCTCAAATCTGCCGACCAGGCGCTGTACAGCGCCAAAGGTGCCGGCCGCAACTGTGTCATGGTTTACGGCCAACAATCACGGCGCGGGGCCGTTCGAACTGCGTGACCATTATTGACTATATGGTCGCGTGATGACCCTATGTCTCGCAAAAGTTGTTCGGTTACACTGGATTCAACTCCGTGCTGCGGTCCTTCGAGACCGCCCCGACCCCACCAGCGAGAGGTTGTCATGGCTGAATATAAAGCGCCGCTGCGCGACATGCGCTTCGTTCTGAATGAAGTCTTCAACGTGGCAGAGCTGTGGGCGCAATTGCCTGAGCTGGCCGAAACGGTCGATGCGCAAACCGCACTTGCCGTGCTGGAAGAAGCAGGCAAGGTCACCAGCAGGTCCATCGCCCCGCTCAGCCGAGCGGCTGACGAAGAGGGCTGTCACTGGGAAAACGGTGCGGTAAGCACCCCGGCTGGCTTCATCGAGGCCTACAACACTTACGCCGAGGGCGGCTGGGTGGGTGTGGGCGGCGATCCCCGGTACGGTGGCATGGGCATGCCCAAGGCGATTTCGGCCCAGGTTGAAGAAATGGTCAACGCGTCGAGCCTGGCGTTCGGCCTGTACCCGATGCTGACTGCGGGTGCCTGCCTGTCGATCAACGCCCACGCCAGCGAAGCGCTCAGGGAAAAGTACCTGCCGAACATGTATTCCGGCGTGTGGGCAGGTTCCATGTGCCTGACCGAGCCGCATGCCGGTACCGACCTTGGCATCATCCGTACCAAGGCCGAGCCCCAGGCCGATGGCAGCTACAAGGTCAGCGGCACCAAGATTTTTATCACTGGCGGCGAACACGACCTGACCGAAAACATCATCCACCTGGTACTGGCCAAGCTGCCGGACGCACCGGCTGGGCCAAAGGGCATCTCGCTGTTCCTGGTGCCCAAGTTCCTGGTCAACGATGACGGCAGCCTTGGGGCACGCAACCCGGCTACCTGTGGCTCTATCGAGCACAAGATGGGTATCCAGGCCTCGGCCACGTGCGTAATGAACTTCGATGAAGCAGTAGGTTACATCGTCGGCGAGCCGAACAAGGGCTTGGCCGCGATGTTCACCATGATGAACTACGAGCGCCTGGGCGTGGGCATTCAGGGGTTGGCCACGGCCGAACGTTCCTACCAGAATGCCGTCGAGTATGCCCGCGACCGTTTGCAGAGCCGCGCCCCCACCGGCCCCCAGGCCAAGGAAAAAGCGGCCGACCCGATCATCGTCCACCCGGATGTGCGCCGCATGCTGCTGACCATGAAAGCGCTGATCGAAGGTGGTCGCGCCTTCTCCACGTACGTGGCAATGCAATTGGACAGCGCCAAGTACAGCGAAGAGCCGGGTACGCGCAAACGCAGTGAAGAGCTGGTGGCGCTGTTGACTCCGGTAGCCAAGGCCTTCCTCACCGACCTGGGCCTTGAGTGTGCGGTGCATGGCCAGCAGGTGTTCGGTGGCCATGGCTACATTCGCGAGTGGGGCCAGGAGCAACTGGTACGCGATGTGCGCATTACCCAGATCTATGAAGGTACCAACGGTATTCAGGCCCTGGACCTGATGGGTCGCAAGGTGGTGGCCAGTGGTGGTGCCTACTACAAGCTGTTCTCCGAGGAAATTCGCCAGTTCATTGCCAGCGCGGGTGGCGACCTGGATGAGTTCACCAAGCCGTTGGGTGCATGCCTCGATCAACTCGACGGGCTGACCGAGTGGGTACTGGAGCAGGCCAAGGGCAACCCGAATGAGATTGGTGCTGCGTCGGTCGAGTACCTGCATGCCTTTGGCTATGTCGCCTATGCCTACATGTGGGCGTTGATGGCGCGGGCGGCCAAGGCAGGTGAGGGCGATGAGGCGTTCTACTCGGCCAAGCTGGGGACGGCACGTTTCTACTTCGCCAGGCTGCTGCCGCGGGTGGATTCGCTGGTGGCTTCGGTCAAGGCGGGGAGTGAGTCGTTGTACTTGCTGGATGCCGAGCAGTTCTGACGACTGGGATATACGCCCGCCGTTTGTTGATGAGCGTTGGTTGTAAGCATTTTCCTACATCACGCGGTGACTTTTCGCCACTGGTGTCAGATTGGATCCACGGCTAATCTTCCTACATGGACGTTGCGCAGGAAGCGCAAAGGACAGAACAGGGACAAACGAAGGATTTCCTGCCAGGACGGTGGGGCGATAGGGATGTCACAGGGAAAAAGTCTGGGAAAACCCCGCTTCGGCGGGGTTTTCTTTGCGCGCGTGTATTTCAGCCAAGCACATCCAGCGGTGAAGCCCCCAGCTGCCGTGCGTCGGCCTCTTCCTCGAGCAACGTGCGCAGCAACTCAACCGATGCCTGCTGGCGCTGAGCATCGCGAAATACCAGGCCAACCTTCAATGGCACCCGCGGCTCGCTCAATGGTTTCCACAGTAACCCTTGGTCATCGTCGGCAGCCTCCTTGGCGCGGCCAGGCAGGATAGTGGCCAGTGCGGTGTGGGCCAGGCTGTCGAGAATGCCGCCCATGTTGTTCATCTCCGCCTGAACCTGCGGCCTGCGCCCCAGGCTGGCCAACTGTTGCTTCCAGATCTGACGGATCTGGAACTCCTCGCCAAGCATCAGCATCGGCAGTTCTGCAGCTTGTCTGATAGAGACCTTCTTGAAGTCCTTCAGCGGATGGGTATCAGGGATCACCAGCTGCAGTTCATCTTCGTACAGTAGCAAGCCGTGCAGCCCAGGTTGGCGTGGCGGCAGGTAGCTGATACCGATATCCAGGTTGCCGTTGAGCAGGCGTCGTTCGATTTCCAGCCCGGACAGCTCGTAGATCTGTACCACAAGATGCGGTTGGGCCTTGCGCAACCGCTCAAGCAACTGCGGCACCAGGCTCGGCCGAACCGTCTGTAGTACGCCGATGGCCAGCGTGCGCAAGGACTGGCCCTTGAAGTTACGCATCGCTTCGTGGGCGCGCTGCAGCCCGTCGAGCAGGGGCAGGGCGTGGTTGTAAAGGGTGTGGGCCGCCAAGGTCGGCAGCAGGCGCTTGTTGCTGCGCTCGAACAGGCTCAGGTCAAGGCTGTGTTCAAGCTGGCGGATCTGCTGCGAGAGGGCCGGCTGAGACAGTGACAGGCGTTCAGCAGCGCGGCCGACATGGCCTTCTTCATACACCGCGACGAAATAACGCAGTTGGCGAAAATCCATAAGTATTACTTATCGAAAAAGCTGAAAAAACGGAATGGCCGCAAGCGCCGCCGAGGCCTAGTCTATCGCCGTATTCCAGCGGGTTACAGCGATCAATTCGCGCATTGTTACCCCGTTTGAGAAACACTTTTGATAGGAAAGGCAAAATTATCAAGCGCCGGCGCCCAGACCGGACGTTGCCCTTTGCCGTGACTGGCCGGAGCCCCCGATGAACCTGTTCAACCTGCGCCGATCGGCCCCCGCCGCGGCTGTCGAGCCAAAGCGTGCGCCGGTAAGCGTGCCAGACGCATCGGCGTTGTCCCGTGAGCGCCTGATGCCCGGCGCCGAACGTGCGCCACAAGTGTTCGTGCGTGGCCAGGGTTCCTGGTTGTGGGATAACGAAGGGCATGCCTACCTGGATTTTACCCAGGGCGGCGCAGTAAATAGCCTGGGCCACAGCCCCAGCGTGTTGGTCAAGGCGCTGGGAAACCAGGCCCAGGCGTTGATCAACCCGGGGGCTGGTTTCCATAGTCGTGGTCTGCTGGCGCTGGCCAACCGCTTGTGCCAGAGCACCGGTAGCGATCAGGTGTACCTGCTCAACAGTGGCGCCGAGGCCTGTGAGGGGGCTATCAAGCTGGCGCGCAAATGGGGCCAACTACACCGCAACGGCGCCTATCACATCATCACTGCCAGCCAGGGCTGCCATGGCCGCAGCCTGGGGGCCTTGTCGGCGTCCGATCCGCTGCCGTGCAACCGCTGTGAACCCGGCCTGCCTGGCTTCAGCAAAGTGCCATTCAACGACCTGGCGGCGCTGCATGCAGAAGTCGACTCGCGAACTGTGGCAATCATGCTTGAGCCGGTCCAGGGCGAGGCAGGTGTGATTCCCGCGACAAGGGAATACCTCAAAGGCGTCGAGCGGTTGTGCCGTGAGCTGGGCATCCTGCTGATCCTTGACGAGGTGCAGACCGGCATTGGCCGCTGCGGAGCATTGCTGGCCGAGGAAACCTACGGGGTGCGCGCTGACATCATTACCTTGGGCAAAGGCCTGGGAGCCGGCGTGCCGCTGGCGGCCTTGCTCGCTCGTGGTACCGCCTGTTGTGCGGCCCCCGGCGAGCTGGAGGGCAGCCACCACGGTAATGCGCTGATGTGCGCTGCGGGCCTCGCGGTACTGGATACCGTACTGGAGCCGGGCTTTTTCGAGCATGTCCAGGACAGTGGCCGCCATCTGCGCGATGGCCTGAGCCGCCTGGCCGGCCGCTATGGCCAGGGCGAAGTGCGCGGCCAAGGGCTGCTCTGGGCGCTTCAGTTGCAGGAACATCTGGCCAAGGACCTGGTGCAGGCAGCCTTGCACGAGGGCCTGCTATTGAATGCGCCGCAGGCCGATGTGGTGCGTTTTACACCGGCGCTGACGGTGAGCAAAGGCAACATCGATGAAATGCTCCTGCGCCTAGCCCGGGCCTTCGCACGCCTGCACGCGCAGCAGCATGCCCGCCGTGAAGTCTCGGCCTGATAAGAATTCTACGAACCGTCTGGCGTTCCTGCGCATCGCCCCTGGCCTGATTCATTTGGCCCGGGGCGTTTTTTTTGTGGTGGGGCAGGCCTTTGGCGAGGCGGCTGGGCCCTGCAAAAAAAACCACGACGTGCACCATTGGAACCTCTGTGATGCCCAGCTAGTCTCTGTTTAGACCCTTTGAGGAGAAACTTGCATGGACATCATTCGCATCATCATCGCCATCATCCTGCCGCCGCTGGGTGTGTTTCTGCAGGTCGGGTTCGGCGGGGCGTTCTGGCTGAATATCCTGCTGACCTTGCTGGGGTACATTCCGGGTATCGTGCATGCGGTGTATATCATCGCCAAGCGCTGAATCTGCTGGGGCCGCAGCGCGGCCCCAGGTTTCACAGGGCCAGCACCCGGCAATAGAATTTCCATTCCTCCTCAAGGGCATGTGCAAGGTTTTCGGCCTTTCGAAAGCCATGCCGTTCGCCCGCATAGAAGTGCCCCTCGGCCTCGATGCCATTGGCCGTTAACGCTTCAAGCATCGAGCGCGTCTGCTCCGGCACCACCACAGCATCCAGTTCACCCTGAAAGAAAATCACCGGTACGTTGATCTGCTCGGCATGCAGCAGTGGAGTACGTTGGCGATAGCGCTCGGCATCCTGTTGCGGGTCACCGATCAGCCAGTCGAGGTAATCGCCTTCGAACTTGTGCGTGGCGCGGCCAAGCGCAACCGGGTCACTCACCCCGTAGAGGCTGGCACCGGCACGGAAGACGTCATGGAACGCCAGGGCGCACAGGGTGGTATAACCGCCGGCACTGCCGCCACGTATGAAGGCTTTGCGGGGGTCTATCAAACCGCGTTCGGCCAGGTGTTCGACCGCCGCGCAGGCATCCTGAACATCGCTCTGGCCCCAGCGCAAGTGCAGGGCCTGGCGATATTCGCGACCATAACCAGTACTGCCCCGATAGTTCAGGTCGGCAACGGCAAAGCCACGCTGGGTCCAGTACTGAACCCGTGGGTCCAGGACCGGATAGCAGGCTGAGGTTGGCCCACCATGGATGAACACCACCAGTGGGGAAGGCCCTTTGGCGCCGGCTGCCGGATAAAAGAAACCATGGGCAACCTCACCGCCACTGTCGTAGAGGATGGATTGCGGCAGGCTGATGCAATCGGCTGGCAGTAATTCGGCGCCGCCTGCCAGAACCCGTACTTCGTGGCTTGCCCGGTCAATGGCAATGACGGCTGGCGGGCTGATCGGCGAGGCAGCGATTGCGTAGAGATGCCCGGCGTCGATGGCCAGGCTACGAAAACGACTATAGGCACTGGCGAAACGCTCCATCTGACCGTCGGCTGTGCGTAGCCCGAGTTGCCCTACGCCACCTTCGAACCAACTGGCCAGGTAGCTTTGTGGTCCGAGTGCCAGCCAGGTACTGGTGCCCAGTTGCCAGGGGGCGGCAGCGTGGTCCGCAGGCTCGGCCGGCAAGGCTTGCCATAGCCCGTCGAGCTCGCCCCAGGGCTGCCAGAAACCATTACGGTCGGACAGGCAGTACAAGCGCCCTTCAGCGTCGAAGCGCGGTTGCTGGAGGGATTCGTCATTCGCCGCGATGCAGCGCGGCGCGCCCCAGCTACCGTCACTTTGCCGTTCGCGACACATCAGCCGTGTGACTGTCCATGGCTGCGCCGGTCGGTCCCATTCGATCCAGGCCAGACGTGTGCCATCGGCGCTGATCGTAGGGGATGCATAGAAATCAGCGCCTGCGGCGAGCACTTCAACGGTGCCCTCACCCAATGCCACCAGGCGATGTTCCACACTCTCGCCATGGCACTCCTCGACCGCCAGCACTTGGCCGTCGTGCCATTGCAGGTCGCCGTAGCGGCATTGGGCATTCTGGGTCAACGCATGCGGTGGCGCGCCATCAAGTCCCTGGTGATAGATCTGCTGGTCCTTCTCGTTGACGAACACCACTGCGTCATCGCTCAGGCAGAAACTGCCTCCACCGTATTCATAGACCCGGCTGCGCACGCTGAAGCCGTCAGGCGTGAGGCAGCGTGCCTGCTGGTCACGCCAGCACCAGATGCGGCAGGCACCGTCGGCCGGGCGAAATTCATTCCAGAACAGGCCTTTGGGGCTGGCTTTGAGTTCGGCGAAATCGGTGCCGGCGGCGACGGCCTGCGCGGCACTGAATTCACCCGCGGGCAATGACACGTGAGTTGCGCTCATTACGGAAGGTCATCTGTTCAATGGCGAGGTCGGCCGTTTCTGCCTCCTCGCGGGCCTTGAGGATGATGCCGTGGTCGCTCGACTTGGCGCACACCGGGTCGGCGTTGCTGGCATCGCCGGTGAGCATGAAGGCCTGGCAGCGGCAGCCGCCGAAGTCCTTTTCTTTCTCGTCGCACGAGCGGCAGGGCTCGGGCATCCAGTCATAACCACGGAAACGGTTGAAGCCGAACGAGTCGTACCAGATGTGCTTGAGGTCGTGATCGCGAACATTCGGGAACTGCACCGGCAGCTGACGTGCGCCATGACAGGGCAGGGCAGTGCCGTCCGGCGTGATGGTCAAAAACAGGCTGCCCCAGCCATTCATGCAGGCCTTGGGGCGCTCCTCGTAGTAGTCCGGCGTGACGAAGATCAGCTTGCACGGGTTGCCTTCGGCCTTGAGCTTTGCACGGTACTCGTTGGTGATGCGTTCAGCGCGTTCAAGCTGCGCACGGGTCGGCAACAGGCCCAGGCGGTTGAGGTGTGCCCAGCCATAGAACTGGCAGGTGGCGAGTTCGACGAAGTCGGCCTCCAGTGCCACGCACAGCTCGATGATGCGGTCGATCTTGTCGATGTTGTGCCGGTGGGTGACGAAGTTGAGCACCATCGGGTAGCCATGGGCTTTCACTGCCCGAGCCATCTCCAGCTTTTGTGCGAAGGCCTTTTTCGACCCCGCCAGCAGGTTGTTCACCTGCTCGTCGCTGGCCTGGAAACTGATCTGGATGTGGTCCAGGCCGGCTTCCTTGAAGTTGGCGATACGTGCCTCGGTCAGGCCGATGCCGGAGGTAATCAGGTTGGTGTAGTAACCCAAGCGGCGCGCTTCGCCGATCAGCTCGGCGAGGTCCTGGCGCACCAGCGGCTCACCGCCGGAAAAACCGATCTGCGCGGCACCCATTTCACGGGCTTCGGCCATCACCTTGAACCACTGCGCGGTCGACAGCTCCTTGCCCTGTTCGGCGAAGTCGAGGGGGTTGGAGCAGTAAGGGCACTGCAGCGGGCAGCGATAGGTCAGTTCGGCCAGCAGCCACAGCGGCAGGCCGACCGGTACCTCAGGCGAGAGTGATCCAGTGTTCGCCACGGGCCACCTCCATGAATTGCTCGATGTCATCAGCGACTTCGGGCACACCAGGGAATTGCTGTTCGAGCTCGGTGATGATCGCGTTCACATCACGTTTTCCGTCGATCAGGCCGCCTATGAGGGACGCGCTGTCGTTGAGCTTGATCATGCCCTCAGGGTAGAGCAGCACATGGCCTTTCTGCGCCGGTTCGTACTGGAAACGGTAACCGGGGCGCCAGTTCGGCACTTGCTTGCGGTCGAAACTCATAGGGCAATCCCCTTGTGCCATACCCGTTGCTGGGTGACGGTGTGATACGGCGGGCGGTGCAGCTCGTAGGCCATGCTCATGGCATCGAGCATGCTCCAGAGGATATCCAGCTTGAACTGCAGGATTTCCAGCATACGCTCCTGGGCCGCCCGGGTGGTGTAGTGCTGCAATGTGATCGTCAGACCGTGTTCGACATCGCGCCGGGCCTGGCCCAGGCGGGTGCGGAAGTACTCGTAGCCGGCAGGATCGATCCACGGATAGTGTTGCGGCCAGCTGTCCAGGCGCGACTGGTGGATCTGCGGGGCGAACAGTTCGGTCAGCGAGCTGCTGGCCGCTTCCTGCCAGCTGGCACGGCGGGCGAAGTTCACGTAGGCATCGACGGCGAAGCGTACACCTGGCAGCACCAGCTCCTGGGAACGCAGCTGGTCCGGGTCGAGCCCCACGGCCTGGCCCAGGCGCAGCCAGGCTTCGATACCACCGTCTTCGCCCGGGGCTCCGTCGTGGTCGAGCAGGCGCTGGATCCACTCACGGCGCACTTCGCGGTCCGGGCAGTTGGCCAGGATCGCGGCATCCTTCATCGGGATGTTCACCTGGTAATAGAAGCGGTTGGCCACCCAGCCCTGAATCTGTTCGCGGGTGGCGCGCCCTTCGTACATCGCCACGTGGTAGGGGTGATAAATGTGGTAGTAGGCGCCCTTGGCGCGCAGGGCCTGCTCGAATTCGGCAGGCGACAGTGGCAGTGCCTCGCTCATCGGGCCTCCTTACAACTCGATGCTCATGCCGTCGAAGGCGACTTCCACCCCTCGGCGCTGGACCTCGGCGCGTTCGGGGGAGTCTTCGTCCAGAATCGGGTTGGTGTTGTTGATGTGGATAAGTACCTTGCGCTGGCGTGGGAAACCGTCCAGCACCTCGAGCATGCCGCCGGGGCCGTTCTGCGCCAGGTGACCCATTTCGCGGCCAGTGCGGGTGCCGACGCCGCGGCGCTGCATTTCATCATCCTCCCACAGCGTGCCGTCGACCAGCAGGCATTCAGCGCCGTGCATCATTGCCAGCAGCTTGTCGTCGACCTGGCCCAGCCCGGGCGCGTAGAACAGTTTGCCGCCGGTGCGGATGTCTTCCACCAGCAGCCCCAGATTGTCGCCCGGATGTGGGTCGAAGCGGTGCGGGGAGTAAGGCGGTGCGGCGCTGCGCAGTGGGAACGGAGTGAACCTGAGGTTGGGGCAGGCCGGGATGACAAAGCTGGCCTCGAGCTCGATGCGGTTCCACTGCAGGCCACTGTTCCAGTGGCTGAGCATGTTGAACAGCGGGAAGCCGGTGGTGAGGTCCTGATGGACCATGTCGGTACACCAGACCTGATGCGGGCAGCCTTCGCGCAGGCTGAGCAGGCCGGTGGTGTGGTCGATCTGGCTGTCGAGCAGGACGATTGCGTTGATGCCGGTGTCGCGCAGGGCGCGGGCCGGCTGCATTGGCGCGAAGGCCTGCAGTTGGGCACGGATGTCGGGTGAGGCGTTGCACAGGATCCAGTGCACACCGTCATCGGACAAGGCTATCGACGACTGGGTGCGTGCGGTGGCGCGCAGGCTGCCATCGCGATAGCCCTTGCAGTTGGCGCAGTTGCAGTTCCACTGCGGGAAGCCACCGCCGGCGGCGGAACCGAGAATCTGGATGTACATGGTTGCTCTCTATCCGAACTGTCCGAAGAACCGTAGCCGAAAAAACGACAACGCCCCGGCTGGCCGAGGCGTTGAAACGCAGGCAATGCTTAGCGGCTGGCGAAGTACATGGTCACTTCGAAGCCGATACGCAGGTCAGTGTATGCAGGTTTGGTCCACATGGTTTTTGCTCCTTCCGGGTTAGGGTAGAGGGTTCAGCTATTTGTTTGGCGTCGCCTCGCGCCGAAGGTTCCGGCGGCTGAGATAGCGTTATCTTACAAGAAAATCTTGTACCGAAAGGTTAATTCTTCGAAAAGCGCCCTTGCGGTATACGTAACAATTGACGCCGGATCAGTGCCAGGCCCCCTCTGTCGCAGGCCCATTGGCCAGGCAGAGCAAGGGTGAATCGGCTGCGAGCAAGCGGCCCAGCAAATCGTCCAGATGCGCCTGTTGCGTCCTCAGGATAGCCACGCGTAACGCGGGCAGATCGCAGGGTAGTGTAGCCAAGTGTGTCTGCCATGCCCAATCGGCAAGATCCGCGTTGGCCATGGCTGGCTCGTCGAACTGCTCCGCCAACCTTTGGCGTGCAGCAGCGTCGAGACGTACACCTTGGCGCAGGAGGGCGAGCAGGTGACCGAGGATCTCGGCGTGGGTGGCATGGGGCGATTGCACGCCGAACAGCAGCCCGCCGATGCCCTCTACCTGACGAAAGGTACTGAACACGGCATAACCCAGCTGCAATTCCACCCGTAGCCTTTGGTACACGGGCCCTTGCAGCAACTGGGCGAGAAGCCGGCCGCAGGCTTGCTGATGGGCAGGCATGGGGCAAAAAAGCAACAGTGCGGGTTCGCTGCCCGGCACCTTGGCGTGATGCCAGCGGCGGCCCTGCCAGTCGGGCGGCGGTACCGGCATGCCGAACTGCCCGGGGCAGCCTTGCAATGCTGCGCTCAGGGCTTGCAGGGCGGTTGCGTCGAACCCCACAGCCAGGCCATGCCATCGGCTGTGCTGCCATGCATCGTCGAGCGCCTGTTGATTGAGCGCGCGGGTTGGTTCGGGCTTTGGTGCTGCGCCGGTGAGTGCATCTGGCAGTTGGTTGAGCAGGGCCCTGATCGGGATCAGCAAGGGGGGCTGTTGTGTCGCAGGCTCCCAGTCAGCGGGCGAACGCAAGCACGCCATCGCGAGTTCGACGGCCCTCGTGACCGCTGCGGGCAGGCCAGTGCAACGCAGCTGCCAATAGTCGCCTGCGGCACTGAACTGCAGTTGCAACGCGGCACGCTCGCATCGCGCCTGTAGCGGCTGCATGGCGCGTTCGAGCACGGCGTGCAAGCCCTGGCGCAGGGCCGAAGGCACTTGCCAGCGCAGGTGAACTGCCCCGTATTGGCGTGCCGCCGGCAGTTGGTCACTGACCGTCAGCGCTGCAGGCAATTGAGGCGCCTGCGTGGGGGGCAAGCCGGTAAACAGCAAAGGCTCGGGTGCTGGCAACTGCCATTGCCCATGCTTGCGCGATGGCAGGCCTTCGAGCAGTGCCTGAAGTGCGCAGAGTGCTTGTGCATCAAGTGCCGCCAATGGCTGGCCTGCGCTGTCACGGCGGGCCAACTCGAGGGGGCTGGCGTTGCGTTCGCGGCTCTGTTGCAGAAGGTCGAATTCGGCGTTCAGGTGCGCCGGATCGGATTGCCGGATGAAGCCGAACCATCCGTGCAGCAGGGCGTGTACTTCCTCTGCACAGGCGTCTGCGCTGAGTTCGAGCTCGATGTGCCAGAGCATCTGCCCGGCGAAGGCATACAGCATTTCAGCCTTGAAAGATTGCAGCCAGCTGCGCTGGCGCAGTGCATCCAGCCAGGTGCCCGGCCTGCTGTCGCTCAAGCCGGCAATCAGCAACTCCAATGCTCGTTCGCCACCAGGGGGCAGGTTTTCATGGGTGAATACCAATGCTGTTTTCGTGTTCGACAGGGCAGGTGGCGGCGTTTGGGGCGTGCGTTCGCCGAAGGTAAACAAACCAGCGTATTGCCTGCCAAGCTGTTCGAGCTCATCCAGCGGCTGCGGCCCACACAGGCTCAAGGTGATCTGGCCACCGTGGTAGTAGCGTTGATGGAAATCTGTGAGGGCCCGCTGAAAGGCAGGATCCTGCAACGCCAGGGTATACCGGTTGCCAGCATGAAAACCGCCTAGCGGATGGCCAGCCGACACTGATTGCAGCAGGGCAAAATCTTTCTGGGCCTTAGGGTTGCGCGACCAGGCGATGAATTCGGCATGGATCACTTCACGCTCGCGGCGCTGGCGTTCGCTACCCAGGTCGGGTTCGGCGAGCATCTGGCAAAGGCGCTCCAGCCCGCCGGCCAAGGCTGCGGGCGGGACTTCAAAGAAGAAATCTGTGGTGCGTTCGCGGGTGCTGGCGTTGACCTGCCCGCCGAGGGTCTGGACGTAGCGCATCAGGCCGTCATCCAGGGCAAATCGAGGGGTGCCCAGGAAGAACAGATGCTCGAGAAAGTGCGCGAGCCCTGGCCATTTTGCCGGGGCATCGTGGCTGCCCGCGTGGACCCTCAGCGCCGCAGCCGAGCGCTTGAGCCGCGGGGCGTGGCGCAGGGTGAGCTGCAGGCCGTTGGCTAATCTGAGGTGGCGAGTGGCATCAGGCATGGGGGCTCCGGGGTAAGCACTCATGCTAACAAATTAGTTGGCCTGAGCACCGACTCAGGCCCCTCTCAGCCCCGCCGCAGATGCAATTCTTGGCGCAGATCTACGAGGTAAGGAAACGCTTGGCGCCCCTGCACCACCTGTTCATGCTGCAGTTCCGCCAGCAACTGGCACTCATCCCGACCGGCCATGGCCAGCAGGCTGCCATCCGGCCCGATGATGCTGCTCTGACCGCAGTACTGGATATCGCCCTCGGCCCCGCAATAGTTGGCATACACCAGGTAGCACTGGTTTTCCTGGGCCCGGGAGCGCACCGTCACCTGGCAGACAAAATCATACGGTGTCATGTTTGCGGTCGGCACCAGGATCAGCTCAGCGCCGTCCAGCGCCAGGCGCCGGGCATTCTCCGGAAACTCGATGTCGTAGCAGATCAGCAACCCCACCTTCCAGCCCTCCAGCTCGACCACCGGAAAGTGATCGGCGCCGGGACTGAACATGGAGCGGTCCAGCTCACCAAACAGGTGCGTCTTGCGGTAATTGCACAGGCTGCGGCCATGGGCGTCGATCAGTTGCACGCTGTTGTAGATCGCGCCTTCGTCAGTGCGCTCGGGGTAGCCGTAGACGATGGCGATGCGATGCGCTTGGGCGATTTCCACCACCTCCATGGCCGACGGGCCATCATCGGCCTCTGCCAGGCGTTCTACCTGTGCCAACCCGATGTTGTAGCCGCTCAGGAACATCTCCGGACACACCAGCAACTGCGCGCCGCGCTCGGCCGCCAACTGCGCCTGGTGGCGCAGCCGTTGCAGGTTGCCGGGCACGTCCAGCGGGTTGGGTTTGCCCTGGAACAGAGCGATGCGCATGCTGCCTCCTTGTCTCAGTCTGCCAGGGCGATTGGCCCGATCTCGTCGAACACGTCGCCTGGGCCTGGATTGTCCGGATGGGTCTGGCCACCGAAGTGGTTCATGATACCCCACACCGCATTCAGCGAAGTCTGCACTGCCCCCTCGACCCAGGCCGGGGTCCAGGACACGTCATCGCCGGCAATGAACATCCCGCGCTGCTCCATTGGCATGTCCTGCTGCATGAAGTGCGCGTACATCCGTTGGTTGTAGCGATAGTGGCCAGGCAGTGCGCCCTTGAAGGCACCGAGGAAGTGCGGGTCGGCCTCCCAGGAAATGGTGATCGGATCGCCGATGATATGCCCGGCGATATCGGTCTTGGGGTAGATCTTCTTCAGTGCATCCAGGGCCAGTTGCACGCGTTTTTCCACTGGGTGCGGGAGCATCTTCAGGGCGTCGCTCATCCAGGCGTAGGACAGGCAGATCACGCCTGGCTTGTCGTCGCCGTTGTCGAACAGGTAGGTGCCGCGCGTCAGCCGATCAGTGAGGGTCATGCTCATCAGGTCGCGGCCGGTTTGCGGGTCTTTATCCTTCCAGAACGGCCGATCGACCATGACGAAGGTCTTCGACGACTGCATGTAGCGGGTGCGGTCCAGGGCCATCCACATCTTTTGCGAGAACAGTGACTCTTCACAATCGATCTGGGTGGTCAGCAGCCAGCTCTGGCAGGTGGCGAGCACGGCGCCGTAGTGGCGGGTGTCGCCCCAGTTGTCGGTGACGGCCAGGCGCCCGTCGGCTGCTCGGGCAATGCGCTTTACCCCGGTGCGCGGTGCGCCGCCATGCAGCGCGCTCAGGCTGGTGCCCTCGGGCCAGTGGGCGCAGCGCTCCGGTACATGGCGCCAGATGCCTTGCGGTACCTGCTCCACGCCGCCGACGATCAGGTGCTGGTGGTCGTCGCAGTTGGTCATCACCACACGGAAGATTTCCAGCATCGAGTTGGGGAAGTCCGAGTCCCAGCCGCCGGTGCCGAAGCCGACCTGGCCGAACACCTCGCGGTGCTGGAAGCTCAGTTGGGCGAACGAGCGCGAGGTTGCGACGAAGTCGTAGAAGGTGCGGTCGTCCCACAGCGGTACCAGCTTGTTCCACAGCGCTTTGAGGCGCGGAACATCGCGATCGCGGATCGCCTGCTGGATATCGGCGAACTGCGCGCCGCTCTCCAGCGCGTCGGCCCAGGCATCGGCCACCTCATGGAACAGTTTGGGCAAATCGCTGACTTTTTCGGCGTAGTAGGTCTGGCCTTCCAGGTCGATCACCGTGCTGCCGGATGCCGGTGTCAGCGGGTTGGGGAAGGGCTTGGTTTCCAGGCCCAGCTTGTCCACATAGTGGTAGAAGGCGGTGGAGGACACCGGAAAGCGCATGCCACCGAGCTCGGCGATGACCCCGTCGGTGCCATTGAAGGCCTGGGAGCGCAGTCGGCCACCCATTTTCGAGGCCTCATACACCACAGGCTTGAGCCCCAGCTTCATCAGCTCGTAGGCCGCCACCAGGCCTGCGATGCCGGCACCGACGATAGCGACTTCCTCACCGTGGCGATCAGCCGGAATGCTGCCCAGACCAGCAGGGTGTTCCAGCCAGTCGTCGAAGCCGAACGGGAAGTCCGGACCGAAGATGGTGATGGGTTTCTTGCCGTCGGCCGGGTGGCGGTTTTTCTTGTTCATTGCAGTTACCTTGCCAGAGCGGCTGCGCAGGGGCGGAGCCTGAGTATAGGAGATGCCTGGTGGTCATTTTAGGGCGACGGGTGTTCGTAATTAAGATGCAAAGCGTCGTCGTATTGGCGTTTTATTTGTCATAACGACATGTATATCAATACTTTTGACGATTGATGCTTGGCAGCTGCACCGTTGCCATTTAGACGGGCTGGCCGCGGTCCACTTTGCTGCTGAGGATGATCGAGGTGGTGGTCTTCTCCACGCCTTCTACGCTGCCAATCTGGTCCAGCAACTGGTCCAGTTGTTCTGGCGAATCGCTGCGCAGCCATGCTACGTAATCGAACTCGCCGCTGACCGCGCACAATTGCTGCACTTGCCCCATGGCAGCCAGGCGCCGCACGACCTCCTTGCCAGAGCGCGGTTGCACCTTGATCCCGACATAGGCTTGCAAGCCACCATCGGCCAGGCGCTGGCCCAGGCGTACGCCATATCCGGTGATGACTTTTCCCTTCTCCAGGCGCGCCAGGCGCGAGTTGACGGTAGTGCGAGCGATACCCAGGTGGCGGGCAAGGGTGGCAACGCTTTCGCGGGCATTGATCTGCAGCAGGGCGATCAGTTGGTGATCGATGTCATCGAGGGCGATCTGGCGGGGATTCGACATGGCGAGTCTCTACAGTGGGCTTGCAAGCCTAGCCAGGCTGCAGCGACCAGGGCAAGACAAAGTGCTGATGCGTGGCTGACTTGATTGCGGCATCATGGGTGGCTGATCCAAGTGGGCCCACGTCGTGAATTTCGAAACCTTGCTGGAATGCTGGCGACAGGAGGTCTCCAACAAGAAAAAGCCCGGACGCCGTATCAGCTTGTTCTTCAACGTGCTGCGTCGAGCGCGCAAGGACAACAAGCTGCGCTTTCTTTTCGCCTATCGCCTGGCGCAGTACCTCGATGGTCGCGGCGGCCTGAGCAGGCGATATGCGCGCGGCATGCAGCAGCGGCTCAACCTCAAGTACGCCGTGGATATCGACATCGGTGCGCAAATAGGGCCCGGCCTTCGTATCGCCCATCTGCCAGGTGTGGTGATCACTGGCCAAGTAAGCATCGGGCGTAATTTTTTGATACGGCAGAATTGCTCGGTCGGCATCAAGACCCTTGGCCTGGACCATTACTCGCTGTGCATAGGCGATAATGTCAGCCTCGGTACCAATAGCTGCATCGTTGCTGACCATATCAGCATCGGCAACAACGTGGTCATTGGGGCCATGTCGCTGGTGACCCGAGACATTCCTCCCGATAGCACCTTCTACAACCCGCGCCAGCGGAACATGTAGACACGGCAGGATTCTTGAGAGCCTGAAAATGAAGAAAGCCGCGCAGTCGCGCGGCTTTCTTGTATCGGGTGTCCACACGGACTCGAACTGGCGTAATGGCAGGATCGTGTCGCGTTGCGCTGTTTTGTCGCTGCGAGGTCAGCCTTGAGCGTTTTCCGGGTGCTGTAGCTGGTAGCGCGTGCTGCGCCCGCCGCCGGGCAGTCGGGCAAGGCAGCCCTTCTCGACAAGATCGCTCAGGTGGCGCGTGGCGGTGGCTTTCGAGACCTTGGCCACGGCCTGGTATTGCGCGGCGCTGATGCCGTTCTCGAAACCTCTCTCGCCGCCATCGAGCAGGCGGTTAAGCACTTTGACCTGCTCGGCAGATATGGCTTGGCTGCGGTGAGCCTGCCAGAAGCGCGCCTTGGCCAGCACGCGGTCTATACGAGCAAGGGCTTGCTCCAGACTTTTGAGCAGCGTTGCGAGGAACCATTGCAGCCAGGCGGTGATATCCAGCGTGCCCTTCTGGCTGGCCTCCAGGATGCGGTAATAGCCGGCACGATCGTCGAGGATGCTAGCCGACATGGCGTAAAAGCGGATAGCGTGCTGTTCGCCCTGAGCCAAAGCCAGGTCGGTGATGGCGCGTGTAAGACGACCATTGCCGTCATCGAATGGGTGCAGGGTAACGAACCAGAAGTGCGCAATGCCGGCACGCAAGAATGGGTCGAGGCTCGCATCGCTGCGGCTGCTCTGGAACCAGGCAAAGAAGTCGTCCAGTTGCGCTTCCAGCCCGGCGCGAGGTGGGGCCTCGAAATGTACGGTAGGGCGCTCGAGACGACCGGAAACTACCTGCATGGGCTCTTCGCCGCGCAGCATGCCGACGCGTAACGGGCGGGCCATCAAGTGGTCATCGCTGGGGAACAGCCAAGCATGCCAGGCGAACAGCCGCTGCAGAACGAGCGGCTGCTGATAGGCGCGGGTGGCATCGAGCAGCAGTTGCGCCAGGCCTTCGGATCGAGAGGTGGTGCGACCTTCCTCGTTCAGCCCCAGGCGCCGCGCCAGCGACGAGCGCACCGAGCCGACATTCAGCTGCTCACACTCGATGGCGGATGAAGTGACGATATTCTGCAGTAGGGCATCCAGGCTGCTCTGCACTTGCGTGTCACTACTTACAGCTCCCAGCATCCCGAGCAAGCGACCCTGAGCCTGGCTGCAAGCGCGCAGCAGCGGGGCAAGTGCATCGGCTTGCCAGCTAAAGTGCGCCCAGTTGGGCTGCTGCCAGATCCAGAGCGGTTCATTCATGGAGGGGTGCTCTTTTTTGAGCCGATTAACGAGCTTATTCGGCTCATTTGGTGAGCCGATAATGCCGGCTATTCGGCTCCCTGTCCAACTCCACTAGTGTCAGGAACTCAGAATACAAGCATCTTTTGTGGTGGTGTTGTCAGCGGCGGGAGGCGTTCTTCCTCTGCAGGCAAGCGACGATCTTGGGGATTTTTACTTTTAGGCCGCAGGGTCGGTTGTTTTCCTGCAGACATGAAAAAACCGCGCAATGCGCGGTTTTGAAGGTGGTGGGCCCACACGGACTCGAACCGTGGACCAAAGGATTATGAGTCCTCTGCTCTAACCAACTGAGCTATAGGCCCTCAGTAAGTGCCCGGATTATAACGAGGGTTTCGAAAGCGTGCCATCCGAAAGATCGGTTAGTGCTATGCGAAGAAACGCCGCTGCAAAATCATCTGGTGGCAGCGGCAGGCTGACGATATAGCCCTGGATCTGTTCACAACCTTCGGCAGCCAGGAACCGTTGCTGCGCCTGGTTCTCCACCCCTTCGGCAATGATGGTCAACTGCATGCTGCGCCCCAGCGCGATGATGGCGCGGGCGATGGCTGCATCGTGCGGGTCGTCCGGCAAACCGCGGATGAACGACTTGTCGATCTTGAGGATGTCCAGTGGCAGGCGCTTGAGGTAACTCAAGGATGAGTAACCGGTGCCGAAATCATCGATCGCCAATTGCACACCCAGCTGCTTTAGCTGGTGCAGCACGGCCAGGGCTTCTTCGGCCTGGCTCATGATGAAGTTTTCGGTAATTTCCAGCTGCAGGTCGCCCGCCTTCAGTTGGTAGGTCTTGAGCAACTGCTCGATGCGCTTGGCCAGGCCATGATGGCGCAGCTGCGCACCGGCGAGGTTTATCGACAGCGGGCCGAAGGCCTGGTAGTGCTTCTTCCAGTGGTGCATCTGCCGGCAGGCCTGCTCCAGTACCCAGTCGCCGAGCTGCAGGATGGTGCCATTCTCTTCGGCAAGGTGGATGAAGTGCTCTGGCGGCACCTCGCCGAAGGCGGGGTGGCTCCAGCGTATCAGTGCTTCGGCGCCAACCAGGGTCTGGGTCTTGAGACTGAACTTGGGCTGGTAGCACAGGCTCATTTCGTTGCGTTCTATGGCGCGGCGCAGCTCGTGCTCCAGGGCAATACGTTCGCTGGCCTGGGCGGTGAGGTCACGGGTGTAGGCTTCGACCCGGTTGCGGCCTTTGGCCTTGGAGCGGTACATGGCGGCGTCGGCGTTGCGGATCAGCGTGGCGACGTCGCTACCGTCCTGGGGATAGAGACTGATGCCGATACTCGCGCTGGTGAAAAACTCGTGTTCGCCTGCCTGGAAGGGGGCGCTGAAGCATGACAGCAGTTTGTTGGCGATGGCGCTGGCGTCACTGGGTTTGTGCAGGCCGGGTAGCAGTATGATGAACTCGTCGCCACCCAGGCGCGCCACGGTATCGACGTCGCGCACTTGCTCCTTGAGACGCTGGGCGATGCCCTTGAGCAGCAGGTCGCCGACCGGATGGCCAAGGCTGTCGTTGATGTGCTTGAAGCGATCAAGGTCAAGGAACAGCACCGCGCCCTGGCGGTTGGAGGCTTGCGGGCAGATGAGCGCGGCCTGCAGGCGGTTCTCGAACAGCGCCCGGTTGGGCAGGCCGGTGAGCGGGTCGTGGTGAGCCTGGTAGTCGAGCTTGGCCTGAGCGTGCTTGAGGCTGGAAATGTCGGCGAACACGGCGACAAAGTGGGTGATCTCGCGGTCGCTATTGCGCACAGCGCTGATAGTCAGCCAGCCCGGGTAAAGTTCGCCATTTTTGCGTTTGTTGTAGATCTCGCCTTGCCAATGGCCTTCGGCTGTTAGCTGATGCCACATGGCGGCGTAGAAGGCGCTGTCATGCTGGCCGGAGGCAAGCAGGCGCGGGGTCTGGCCCAGGGCTTCGGTCTCGTTGTAGCCGGTGATTTCGCTGAACGCACGGTTTACCGCGCTGATGCGCTGGTCGATATCGGTGATCAGAACGCCTTCGGCGGTGTTTTCGAACACGGTGGCGGCCAGTTGCAGTTTTTCCTGCATCAGATGGCGCTCGGTGATGTCGCGGGCGATGGTCAGCATGCAGTCGACGCCGGCAATCGGCAGTGGCCGTGCGGACAGCTCGCAAAGGCGAATCTGCCCGTCGCTGCGGCGGATATGGCAGCTGAAATCACGCACGAAACCATCGCGGGCGAGTTGAGCGATCAGGCGTTTACGTTCATTGAGGTCGACCCAGATACCCAGGTCGAAAGACGTCTGGTCCAGGGCAGGGTCGAGGTCGTAGCCGGTCAGTCTGCAGAAACCCTCGTTGACCTCGATTAGCAAGCCATCGCTCTGGCGCGACAGCAGCAGGCCGTCCGGAGACGCGTGGAAGGCTTTGGCAAATTTCTCTTCGGAGGTTTGCAGTTGCTGCTGGGTTTCTTTCAGCTGGCTGATGTCGCGAACCGCGACTACGAAGGCCAGCGTTCCATCCAGCTCGAAGGTTTCGGCAGAGGTCAGGCCTGTGAATAATTCGCCATTGCTGCGCCGGAAGCTCATTTCCAGGTTGCGGATACCTCCTTGGTGCAGGCGCTCGAGCAACAAGGGCCCGGCGCCTTGGGCGCCCCACAGGTTCAGCTCTGTGGCGGTGCGGCCCACTACTTGACCCGGGGTCAGACCGATCTGCTCCTCGAAAGCTTCGTTGACCTCTAGCAGGCACCCATCACTGTGGCGTGCAATCAACAGGATGTCGGGGCATTGCTGGAATACCGAAGCGAACTTCTGCTCCGACAGGCGCAAGGCGTCTTCGGTACGCTTGGTTTCGCTGATGTCGATCATCAGGCCGCGCATCACCGGGCGGTGGCCATGCTCGATCATGCTGACGATATTACGTACCCAGAGTGAATGGCCATCGGCACGCATCACCCTGTAATCGAGGCTGTGGTCGCGCCCGGCTGCTGTTTCGCTTTCGCAGTAGGCTTGGGCCCAGAGTGCATCCTCCGGGTGCAAAATGGTGCGCCAGAAGCCTGGTTTGAGCCATTCGTGCAAGGGGTAGCCAAGCAGGTCTTCGGCATGGGGTGAGACGTAGCTATAGGTGAAATCATTGGCGTCAGCTTCCCAGGCGATGGCTGAGAGGCTTTCGATCAGCCCACGATAGTGGTACTCGCTGCTGCGCAGTTCCTGTTCCAGTGCGATGCGCCTGGATATTTCCGAGCTGAGGCGGCGGTTGATGCGGATCACCACGGCCAGGATGGCGATCAGCAAAAGGACGCCGGGCAGGCCGTACATGAGCATGTCGTGCCAGAAGGTGCGTTGATCGACCACATTGCCGACCCAGCGTTGCTGGATCTGCCTGATCTCGTCAGTCGACATGTCGGCCATGACCTTGTCGAGGATGCCGACCAGGACCTTCTTGTCGCGCGGTGCGGCCATGGCCAGCTGATAGCGATAGGGCGTTTCGCCGCTGACATAAAGGCCGTCCAGCTTGAGCTGGCGCAGGCTCCAGATGCTCGAGGCGAGATCACCGACTACGGCATCCACCTCATCGGTGGCCAGTGCCTGCAAGGTCGAGCTGACATTGGGCATGGCGACCAGGTTGAGATCTGGATGGTGGGTACGCAGCAGTTCGTGTGGAGCGTAATTCTCCACCACAGCGATTTTCAGGCCGTACAGGTCCTTCAGTGTGCGGGGTTGCTGGCCGCCTTCATGGGCCAGGATGACGATGGGGAAGTCCAGATAAGGGCGCGTGAAAGCCAGGTAGCCTTGGCGTTCGGGGGTTGACATGACGCCGGGTAAAAGGTCGATGCGGCTTTCGCGCGCCTGTTCAAGTACCTCGGTCCAGGTGCTGGGTTCGACCGGCTTGAATGCCACGCCCAGACGGTCCTGGAGCATGGCGATGTAATCGGCGGCCAATCCCTGGTACCGGCCTTCCTGGTCACGAAATTCGAACGGTGGCCAGGAGGCGTCGACGCCCAGCTTCAACTGCGGGTGGGCAGTGAGCCAGGTTTTTTCCTCGTCTGTCAGGGTCAGGGCACCGGCCGTTGTGTTCCACAGGATCAGGAGCAGCAACAGAATGGCCGGCATTGGCGGCATGGCAGCCTCGCATTCAGGTGGTCTGAACTCGAGTGTAGACGGGCAATCGCCGCTAAGGGTAGCTACTTGCCACGACCTTTTGTCACATAAGAAAAACCCCGGCCTGGGCCGGGGTTCGTCATCACTCGTCGAGGAAAGATCGCAGGTGCTCGCTGCGCGTCGGGTGGCGCAATTTGCGCAACGCCTTCGCTTCGATCTGACGGATCCGTTCACGGGTCACGTCGAACTGCTTGCCCACTTCTTCGAGGGTGTGGTCGGTGTTCATGTCGATACCGAAACGCATGCGCAGCACCTTGGCTTCGCGTGCGGTCAGGCCCGAAAGCACGTCGCGGGTCGCTTCCTTGAGGCTTTCGACCGTGGCCACGTCGATCGGGGACTGCATGGTCGAGTCCTCGATGAAATCGCCCAGGTGCGAATCTTCATCGTCACCGATCGGGGTTTCCATGGAGATCGGCTCTTTGGCGATCTTCAGGACCTTGCGGATTTTGTCCTCAGGCATCTCCATGCGCTCACCGAGCTCTTCCGGGGTCGGTTCGCGACCCATTTCCTGCAGCATCTGCCGGGAAATGCGGTTGAGCTTGTTGATCGTCTCGATCATGTGCACCGGGATACGGATGGTGCGTGCCTGGTCGGCGATCGAGCGGGTAATCGCCTGACGAATCCACCAGGTGGCGTAGGTCGAGAACTTGTAACCGCGACGGTATTCGAACTTGTCCACCGCTTTCATCAGGCCGATGTTGCCTTCCTGAATCAGGTCGAGGAACTGCAGGCCGCGGTTGGTGTACTTCTTGGCGATGGAGATCACCAGACGCAGGTTCGCCTCGACCATTTCTTTCTTGGCGCGGCGGGCCTTGGCCTCACCGATGGACATGCGGCGGTTGATGTCCTTGATCTCGGCAACGGTCAGGCCGGTCTCGGTCTCAAGGTCGATCAACTTTTGCTGGCAGGCGACGATGGCGGCGTCCTTTTCACCCAGGGCAGCAGCCCATTTGGTGTTGCGCTTGGCCAGGTCACCGCTCCAGGTCTGGTCGGTCTCGTTGCTCGGGAACAGGCGCAGGAAGTCGGCACGCGGCATGCGCGCATCACGCACGCACAGTTGCATGATGGCACGCTCTTGCTGACGCAGGCGGGCCAGGGCATCGCGAACGCGCTCTACCAGTACGTCGAACTGCTTGGGCACCAGCTTGATCGGCATGAACAGATCGGCCAGGGCCTGCATTGCACCGATGCTCTCGGCGTGGCTGCGGCCATGCTTTTTCAGCACCTTGAGGGTGATGGCGAGCTGATCCGACACCGCGCCGAAACGCTGGGCTGCAACGACTGGGTCCGGACCGCTTTCGGTCTCTTCCTCATCGTCACTGCTATCGTCGCTTTCTTCCTCGTCGTCGGCCTCTTCCTTCGCGGCTGCGGCCTTGGCGCCAGGGATCGGCACCTCTTCGGTCGGAGCGGCAATATTGTCGTCAGGGTCGATGTAACCGCTGAGAACATCGGACAGACGGCCACCTTCGGTGGTGACGCGGTCGTATTCACCGAGGATGTAGTCAACTGTGCCCGGGAAGTGGGCAATAGCGCCCATCACTTCACGGATGCCTTCCTCGATACGCTTGGCGATTTCGATTTCGCCTTCGCGGGTCAGGAGCTCGACAGTACCCATTTCGCGCATATACATGCGCACAGGGTCGGTCGTGCGGCCGATATCGGTTTCAACGGCCGCCAACGCAGCAGCGGCTTCTTCGGCCGCGGCTTCGTCGGTGTCGGCTTCCGCCAACAGAAGGGCATCCGCATCCGGAGCACTCTCGAATACGTTGATCCCCATGTCGTTGATCATGCGGATGATGTCTTCCACCTGTTCAGGATCTGAAATATCCTCAGGCAGGTGGTCGTTGACCTCCGCGTAAGTCAGGTAGCCCTGCTCACGACCGCGGGTGATCAACTCTTTGATACGAGACTGCTGTTGCGCTTTTCCGGACATAACACCCTATCCACTGAAGGTCTTGGCGGGCAAAAAACAAGCCGAGGATTATACCCGAGCATGGGCCTCACGCGCCAGATGAGGTCGGCGTTTGTGCGGGAACATTCCGGCTCAGCAGGGCGAGAAGCTGAGATTTTTCCTCACTGCTCAACTCGCTTTGACGTGCTTTCCTGAGCAGATGTTCCAGGCTGCGCTCGCGTTGGCGGGCGGACAAGCTAGTTATAGTGTCGAAAAACTGTTGTTCAAGGTTGTCGGCCACGATCAGCCATTCCTTTTCTGCCAGGGCTCGCAGCAAGCGGCCCTGTTCAGTCCCGTGCCAGCGTGCGATCAGCTGCATTGAGCTTAGCCCAGGATTTTTCTGCGCGGCCTCGATCAGCGCCACCAGCAACTGGCTGTAGAGGTGCTCTTCGTCGGCAAAGTGGCTGGCGTCCTCGACTTTGCCGGCCAGCAGCGGGTGGTGCAGCAGCGTGCGCAAGGCCGCCAGGGTCGGGGGTTCCACCGGTGCTGGCGTGCGTGGTGGCGCTTCATCACGCTGCTGCCACGGCTTGCCTGCTTTGCGGTTCTTGTCCCAGGGCTTGTCGCTCCACGGCTTTTTGCCGCCCCCCTTGTTCGGCTTCCACTGCTGCTCCTGCTGCGCCGGGGCGTAGTCGTGTTGCGGCATGTCGGCATAGTCGGGGGTGTAGCTAGCCATGGCGTCGTAGTCGTAGCCAGGATCATAGTCCGGCACGCTGTTGGCGGCAGGTGCCTGCTGGGCCAACTGCTCGACCTGCTGTGGATCGAGGCCGGTAATTTCCTTCAGGCGGTTGCGCATCAACTGACGCAGGTTGGCGCCGGGAATTTTTTCGATCAACGGTGCAGCGAGGGTCGCCATGTGCGCCTTGCCTTCAAGCGAGCGCGGGTCGGCCTCGACGCTCAGTTGCTCGAAGAAATAGTCGGCCAGCGGCTGGGCGTGCTGGTTGATGCGCGCCATGAAGGCATCGGTGCCTTCTGCGCGCACCAGGCTGTCCGGGTCCTCGCCTTCGGGCAGGAACAGGAAGCGCGCGCGGCGCCCGTCCTGCAGTGCCGAGAGGGTCGACTCCAGGGCGCGCCAGGCGGCCTTGCGCCCGGCCTGGTCGCCGTCGAAGCAGAACAGTACGCTGGGCACCACGCGAAACAAGCGCTTGAGGTGTTCTTCGCTGGTGGCGGTGCCGAGTGTGGCTACGGCGTTGCGCAGGCCTTGCTGGGCCAGGGCGATGACATCCATGTAGCCCTCGACGACGATGATCTCGTCGAGGTTGCGGTTGTGCTTGCGCGCCTCATACAGCCCGTAAAGTTCTTGGCCCTTATGGAATACCGGGGTCTCCGGGGAGTTGAGGTACTTGGGCTTGTCGTCGCCCAGAACGCGGCCGCCAAAGGCGATGATGCGCCCGCGGCTGTCGCGTATCGGGAACATCACCCGGTCGCGGAAGCGGTCGTAGCGTTTGCCGCTTTCGGCGTTTTCGATCAGCAGGCCGGCGTCGATCATCACCTTCTGTTGCAGGGTGTCCGCGCCGAGGTGCTTGAGCAGGTTGTCCCAGCCAGGTGGTGCGAACCCCAGGCCGAAGTCGCGGGCAATCTCGCCCGACAGGCCGCGGCCCTTGAGGTAATCCACCGCTGCCTTGCGGGTGGGGTGGCTGCGCAGGGCCTGGCGGTAGAATTCCGAGGCTGCATCCAGCAGCGGGTAAAGCGGCGAGTCTGTAGGTTGTCGCGGCTTCTGGCCGCGCCGGCCTTCCTCGCGTGGTACTTCCATGCCTGCGGCGCGGGCCAGTTCCTCGACGGCCTGGGGGAAGTCCAGGTTGTCGTGATCCATGACGAAACCCAGGGCGTTGCCGCCTGCGCCGCAACCGAAGCAGTAGTAGAACTGCTTGTCCGGGCTGACCGTGAAGGACGGGGTTTTCTCTTTGTGGAACGGGCAGCAGGCGGAGTAATTCTTGCCGGCCTTTTTCAGCTGGACACGCGAACTTACCACGTCGACGATGTCGAGGCGGTTGATCAGGTCGTCAATGAAGCTTTGGGGAATCAGCCCGGCCATGGCAGTCTCGTCATCTGGCAACTGGCAAGTCTAATCGCTAGCGCGCCGTTAGGGGCAAGAGCTGCTAGGGGATGTGCGAGGGAATGTGTGCTCGTCGGTAGCCTCCAGGTTAACCAGGGGCTCGTCAGTGAGGACGTGCACGACTGGTCGAAACCAGCTCTGACGTTTTGATGCGCTTTGCCCATTGCAAGTTGCGATGGACGCCTTGAGCTAGCTGCTCAAGGTTGAAACAAACCGCTGCCATCGGCCCGGCGGTGAGCCGGGCAGGGCAGAAGCTTTGCGTAGAACGGCTGTACTGTATTAGTACAGACGAACGGCGCGGCGCTGTTCGCGCTGAACTTTCTTGGCGTGACGCTTAACAGCAGCAGCTGCTTTACGCTTACGCTCGGCGGTCGGCTTCTCGTAAAACTCGCGGCTACGAACTTCAGCCAGTACACCGGCTTTTTCGCAGGAGCGCTTGAAACGACGCAGAGCTACGTCGAAGGGTTCGTTCTCTTTAACTTTGACGGCTGGCATCCAGGGCTACCTTAATTCATTACCGGGGTAGACGTGCTCCTGGCAAAACAAAGGTGTGCTGGAGAACGTCGGTTTTCAAGGGTTGCGGATGTTAACCCTTAGCAAGCCGGAATGCAAAGCCTCTGATCGAAAACCGCTGGTCGGCACCCGGCACGGGGACTATCATGCGCGGCTTCGAAATCAGCCCCCACAAGGGACGAGCCCATGCTAGTACTGGGATTGGAAACATCCTGCGACGAAACCGGCGTCGCATTATACGACAGCGAACGCGGTTTGTTGGCCGACGCGCTGTTCAGCCAGATCGACCTGCACCGCGTGTTTGGCGGGGTGGTACCCGAGCTTGCCTCGCGGGACCACGTCAAGCGCATGCTGCCCCTGATCCGCCAGGTGCTGGACGAGGCGGGCTGCGTGGCCACCGAGATCGACGCCATTGCCTACACCGCAGGCCCTGGCCTGGTCGGAGCGCTGCTGGTGGGGGCTTCCTGCGCCCAGGCTCTGGCTTTCGCATGGGATATTCCGGCGATCGGCGTGCATCATATGGAAGGCCATCTGTTGGCGCCCATGCTTGAGGAAAATCCACCGCAGTTTCCGTTCGTCGCTTTGTTGGTGTCAGGGGGGCATACCCAACTGGTTCGGGTCGATGGCATCGGCCAGTACGAGTTGTTGGGCGAGAGCCTGGATGACGCTGCTGGCGAAGCGTTCGACAAGACTGCCAAGCTGATCGGCCTCAATTACCCGGGTGGCCCGGAAATCGCTCGCCTGGCCGAACGGGGCGTACCGGGGCGCTTTGTGTTCCCGCGGCCGATGACCGACCGTCCGGGCCTGGCGTTCAGCTTCAGTGGCCTCAAGACCTTTGCCCTGAACACCTGGCAGCAGTGCCGCGATGCTGGCGACGACAACGAGCAAACCCGTTGCGACGTGTCCCTGGCGTTCCAGCAGGCTGTGGTGGAGACTCTGACCATCAAGTGCAAGCGCGCACTGAAGCAGACCGGCCTCAAGCGTCTGGTGATTGCCGGTGGCGTGAGCGCCAACAAGGCATTGCGTGCGTCCCTCGAGGACATGCTCGGCAGTATCAAAGGCAACGTGTACTACGCCCGTCCCCAGTTCTGTACCGACAATGGCGCGATGATCGCCTATGCCGGTTGCCAGCGGTTGTTGGCCGGGCAGCAGCAGGACCTGGCGATCAGCGTGCAGGCGCGCTGGCCGATGGAGCAGTTGCCACCGTTGTAAGCTGCCTGCGTGTGCGTCAGAAGTGGCGTTCGCGCCCGGCGAACAGATCGCGCAGGTTATTGCGGTGGCGCCAGACGATCATCACGGTCAGCACGCTGATCGGCAGCAGGGCCGCTGGCTCACGCCAGGCCAGCAGTGGCAGGGTCAGCGGTGTGGCAATCAGCGCGGCCAGCGAGCTGGTGCGGGTGAGGTAGAACGTCAGCAGCCAGGCGGCGATGGCCAGTAGCGCGGCGGGGAAGTACAGGCCCATGAGCATGCCGGCCGCCGTGGCCACGCCCTTGCCGCCCTGGAAGCGGAAGTACACTGGGAACAGGTGGCCGAGCACCGCGCAGACGCCTACCCAGGCCTGCTCTTGCAGGTCTAGCCCGGCCAGGCGTGCCAGCATTACGGGCAGCAAGCCCTTGCACAGGTCGCCAAGCAGGGTCAGGATCGCCATTTTGCGGCCCGCCAGGCGTAGCATGTTGGTGGCGCCGGCATTGCCCGAACCGCAGGAGCGCGGGTCCGGGCTGCCCGAGAGGCGGCTGAGGACGATGGCGAAGGACAGCGAGCCGAGCAGGTAGGCGAGCAGCGCCAGTAACCAAAACATGCTAACTATTCCGGGCGAGGACGCCCTGATTCTAACGGCGCCAGTCGCCCTTGTCGTGCTGTGGAGAGAAGTGCTTGGACAGAGTGTTCATCGAAGGCCTGGAAGTCGATACCGTCATCGGTGCCTATGACTGGGAACGGGATATTCGCCAGTGCCTGCGCCTGGACCTGAGTTTCGCCTGGGACAATCGCCCGGCAGCGGCCGGCGATGATCTGAACCTGGCTCTGGACTATGCCAGTGTTTCGGCGCGTATCCAGGCCTTTGCCGAGCAGGCGCGTTTCGAGCTGGTTGAGACGTTCGCCGAGCGGCTGGTCGCGGCCCTGATGGAAGAGTTCCACATCCCCTGGGTGCGGCTCAAGCTGACCAAGCCGGGCGCGGTCCCAGCGGCCCGTGGCGGTGTTGGTGTGGAGATCGAGCGCGGATGTCTCTGAGCACGGTTTACCTGGGCCTGGGCAGCAACATCGATCGCCATGCGCACCTGTGCGCCGGGCTCGATGCATTGGCGGCGATCCTCTGCGACATGCGTTGTTCTCCGGCGTTCGAAAGCCAGGCTGTGGGGATCAAGAGCGGTCCATTCATCAATTTCGTGGTGACGGGCAAGACGGACCTTGGGTTGATGGAGCTGGACCGCCGGCTCAAGTTCATCGAGGCCGACAATGGCCGCTATGCGCCTGACCGCAAGGGCCTGCCGCTGGATATCGATGTGCTGATGTATGACGATCTGCATGGCACGTTCGATGGGCTGGCGTTGCCCAGGGCCGAGATTCTGAAGAACGCGTTCGTGCTATGGCCGTTGGCATTGCTGGCGCCTGAGCTGGTGCACCCGGGAGAGGGTAAGAGCATGGCCCGGTTGTGGCAGGAGGCAAATATCGACCAGGTGCTGGCGCCGGTTGCGTTTGAATGGCGCGGGTTGCAGCTTACCAGCGTCTGAGCCGGGGGCAGCGCTGCACGTACCGGCCCCTTCGCGGGCAGGTACGAGCAGTTGAGCGATCAGTTTTCTGCATTGGCCTTGTAGGCCTTTAGTGCCTCCAGGCGCTGATGCCTCAGCGCCTCCCCCAATGCCTGCCCGGTCAGCCCTGCTTCCACCAGGGGCTTTGCCTCTACCGCCCTGGCGGCCGCTGCCGCTGCGCGCAGGTAATCCGCCTGTGGATAAGCCTGTCCGCTTCCTCGGGCAACCATCTGGCACACGGAAATGAAATCCTCGAAGCGTTGTGGTCGCCGATACACATCGAACTTCTGAAGCAATGCCAGCATGTCTTCAGGCTCCAGCTGCAAGGCCCTGTGGCCGTTGCTGGCGCATTCACCCACCAGCATGGCCAGTTCCTGGCATTCACGCGGCGCCTTGAAGCGCTGGTTGAGCGCCTTGATTGAGGCTGGCTTCAGGTTATGCAGCAGGCAGGCCCAGCGAATGTGCAGTGGCTGATGATGTTCGGCTGCTTGCGTCAGTGCAGCCAGCGCAGCCGCATCTCCCTCAAACTCAGGCATCAATTGTTTTAGTGCTGCGCAGTCGCTCAGCACGTTGATGAACACCTGTGGCTCGTCTTCCATCAGTGCGCGCTCGATCTCTTTCCAGCTGCGTTCAGCCGTCAGCGCCTGCAGTTCGCCAGAAGCCGCGATCTGCTTCATCAGCTCCAGTGTTTCATCGGCGACCCTGAACCCTAGCGGGGCATAGCGCGCGGCAAAGCGGGCAACCCGCAGTACGCGCAAGGGGTCTTCGGCGAATGCCGGGGAAACATGGCGCAGAAGGCGTTGCTCAAGATCAGCCCGACCGTGAAAGGGGTCCAGAACGTTACCCTGATCATCCTCTGCCATGGCATTGATGGTGAGGTCGCGACGGATCAGGTCTTCTTCGAGAGTCACCTCGGGGCTGGCGTGGAAGGTAAAACCGCCATAGCCGCGCCCACTCTTGCGCTCGGTACGCGCCAAGGCATATTCCTCGCCCGTCTTGGGGTGCAGGAAAACCGGGAAGTCAGCGCCGACCGGGCGAAAGCCCTTGGCGTGCATTTCTTCGACGCTAGCACCCACCACCAGCCAATCGATATCACTGACCGTGCGCCCGAGCAGGCGGTCGCGCACGGCGCCGCCGACTTTGTAGATTTGCATGTACAGCCTCCATTACTGCCCACAGGATACCCTGTCGGCAGCAATGGTGGTGTGTAGGCTAGAGGTGATGGATGACGGCCAGGTCCATACGGCCATAGTCGCCGGCTTCGCCATGCTCGCCACGCGGTGGCATGTGATGGGTCTTGACCACTTGATCGCCTTGCACGGTTTCCAGGTGGATGTCGAAGCCCCACAAGCGGTGCAGGTGCTTGAGCACCTCTTCAGTGGAGTCACCCAGCGGTTTGCGGTTGTGTTGCTGGTGGCGCAAGGTCAGGGACCGGTCGCCGCGGCGGTCTATGCTCCAGATCTGTACGTTGGGTTCGCGGTTGCCCAGGTTGTACTGGGCCGCGAGTTGCTCGCGTATCGCCCGGTAGCCAGCTTCGTCATGGATCGCCGGCACCAGCAGGTCGTCGCGCTGGTCGTCATCGAGGATGCTGAACAGCTTGAGATCGCGGATCACCTTGGGAGACAGGTACTGCAGGATGAAGCTCTCATCCTTGAAGCTGCTCATGGCGAACTTGATGGTCGACAGCCAGTCACTGCCGGCAATGTCCGGGAACCAGCGGCGATCTTCCTCGGTAGGGTTTTCGCACATGCGGCGGATGTCGGTGTACATGGCGAAACCCAGGGCATAGGGGTTGATGCCGCTGTAGTAAGGGCTGTCGAAGCCGGGCTGGAACACCACGCTGGTGTGCGACTGAAGAAATTCCATGATGAAACCGTCGGTGACCAGACCCTCGTCGTAAAGGTCGTTCATCAAGGTGTAGTGCCAGAAGGTCGCCCACCCTTCGTTCATGACCTGTGTCTGGCGTTGAGGGTAGAAGTACTGCGCGATCTTGCGCACGATACGCACCACTTCGCGCTGCCAAGGCTCGAGCAGCGGGGCGTGTTTTTCGATGAAATATAGGATGTTTTCCTGCGGTTCGGCGGGGAAGCGCGCATCATCGCGGTCGCCGCCTTTCTCCGCGCCTTTGGGAATGGTGCGCCACAGGTCGTTGATCTGGCGTTGCAGGTGCTCCTCTCGCTCCTTCTGGCGGCGCCGCTCCTCTTCGGCGGAGATCGGGTAGGGGCGTTTGTAGCGGTCTACGCCGTAGTTCATCAAGGCGTGGCAGGAGTCGATCAGGTCTTCGACTGCATCGATGCCGTGGCGCTCTTCGCACTGGGCAATGTACTGCTTGGCGAACACCAGATAGTCGATGATCGAACTGGCGTCGGTCCATGTGCGGAACAGGTAATTGCCTTTGAAGAAACTGTTGTGACCATAGCAGGCGTGGGCAATCACCAGTGCCTGCATGCACATGGTGTTTTCTTCCATCAGGTAGGCGATGCACGGATCGGAGTTGATCACGATTTCGTATGCCAGGCCCATCTGGCCGCGGCTGTAAGACTTCTCGGTGCTGAGGAACTGTTTACCGTAGGACCAGTGGTGATAGCCCAGCGGCATGCCGACGGAAGCATACGCGTCCATCATCTGCTCGGCAGTGATCACTTCGATCTGATTGGGGTAGGTGTCCAGGGCATAACGTTCGGCCAGACGGCCGATTTCACGATCGTAGGTCTGGATCAGCTCGAACGTCCACTCGGACCCGGTGGAAATGGGTTGGCGTCTCTGTGCTCTGGCGGTCATGTGGCTAACCTGCGCTGGAAGAGTTCACGGAAGACCGGGTAAATGTCACCGGCCGAAACCAACTGCTGCTGGGCGAACGTGTCGGGGAAAGCCTCGCCGATACGCTCGTATTCGTACCACAGCGCCTGATGCTCGCGGGGGGTGATCTCCACGTAAGTGTAGTACTGCACGTGCGGCATGATTTGTTTGGAAAGGATCTCCCGGCAGATGGGCGAGTCGTCGTTCCAGTTGTCGCCGTCGGAAGCCTGGGCGGCATAAATGTTCCAGTCGCTGGCCGGGTAACGTTCGGCCATGATCTCCTGCATCATCTTGAGTGCACTGGAAACGATGGTGCCGCCGGTCTCGCGGGAATAGAAGAACTCTTCTTCGTCCACTTCGCGGGCACTGGTGTGGTGGCGTATGAACACCACCTCGATGCGGTCGTAGTTGCGCTTGAGGAACAGGTACAACAGGATGAAGAACCGCTTGGCGATGTCCTTGGTAGCCTGGGTCATCGAGCCGGACACGTCCATCAGGCAGAACATCACTGCCTTGGAACTGGGGTTGGGCTGCTTGACCAGCAGGTTGTACTTGAGATCGAAGGTGTCCAGGAACGGAAGGCGGTTGATACGGGCCTTGAGCCGCTCGATCTCTTGCTCGACCTCCTGGATGTCGGTGAAGTTGTCGGGTTCCTCGACTTTCAACCGGGCCAGTTCCTTCTGCGCCTCGCGAAGCAGTGCACGGCTGCTGCCGGTCAAGGCGATACGCCGGGCATGGGCCGAGCGCAGGGTGCGCACGATATTGATGCGTGACGGGTTGCCTTCGTTGGCGATACCGGCGCGCACGGTCTTGAAGGTGTCGGCACCGGTCAGGTGGCGTTTGACCAGGTTGGGCAGTTCGAGGTCTTCGAACATGAACTCGAGGAACTCTTCCTGGGTGATCTGGAAGACGAAGTCGTCCATGCCCTCGCCGGAGTTGCCTGCCTTGCCGCGGCCACCACCGCCGCCACCGCCCTGAGGCCGGGCGATGTGTTCGCCAGCGGTGAACTCCTTGTTGCCCGGATGTACGATGGTCTGCTTGCCGCCGCGGCCATGGTGCAACACCGGTTCGTCGATGTCGCGTCCCGGGATGCTGATCTGCTCGCCGTGCTCCATGTCCATGATGGAGCGACGGCTTACGGCCTCTTCGACGGCTTTCTTGATGTGTTCACGGTAGCGCCGCAAGAAACGCTGGCGATTGACCGTGCTTTTGTTCTTGCCGTTCAGGCGTCGGTCGATAACGTAGCTCATGGTCCCTCCGGTGACTGGATGCAGCTGCAACTGCAAGCCACAAGCTTCAAGCCACAAGCTTCAAGAAAGAGCAGCCAGCGCTGCCGCAAACTGTCGCGTCGGGTGTTAACCGAGCGCGCACAGCTTGCAGCTTGCTGCTGGCGGCTTGGAGCTTGCTGCAGGGGCAGCTTGCCGCTTTATTGCGATTTCCTGACCCGCAGGTACCATTCCGACAGCAGGCGCACCTGTTTATCGGTGTAGCCACGCTCCACCATCCGCGTGACGAAGTCGTTGTGTTTCTGTTGATCTTCTTTGCTGGCCTTGGCGTTGAAGCTGATGACTGGCAGCAAGTCTTCGGTGTTGGAGAACATTTTCTTCTCGATCACCACCCGCAGCTTCTCGTAGCTGAGCCAGCTTGGGTTCTTGCCGTTGTTGTTGGCACGGGCGCGCAGCACGAAGTTGACGATCTCGTTGCGGAAATCCTTCGGATTGCTGATGCCAGCCGGTTTTTCGATCTTTTCCAGCTCTTCGTTCAGGGCAATGCGGTTGAGGATCTCGCCAGTTTCCGGGTCGCGGTATTCCTGATCCTGGATCCAGAAGTCGGCGTACAGCACGTAGCGGTCGAAGATGTTCTGACCGTATTCGCTGTAGGACTCGAGGTAGGCGGTCTGGATTTCCTTGCCGATGAACTCGATGTACCGGGGCGCCAGGTATTCCTTCAGGTAGCGCAGGTAGCGTTCGCGCACTTCAGCGGGGAATTGCTCCTGTTCGATCTGCTGTTCCAGCACATACAGCAGGTGCACGGGGTTGGCCGCTACTTCATGTGGGTCGAAGTTGAACACCTTGGAGAGGATCTTGAAGGCGAAACGCGTGGACAGGCCGTTCATGCCTTCATCGACACCCGCAGAATCGCGGTACTCCTGGATCGACTTGGCTTTCGGGTCGGTGTCCTTGAGGTTTTCTCCATCGTAGACACGCATCTTGGAGTAGATGTTGGAGTTTTCCGGCTCCTTCAGGCGTGAGAGCACCGTGAACTGGGCGAGCATCTTGAGCGTATCGGGTGCGCAATGGGCCTTGGCCAGCGAACTGTTGACCAGCAGTTTGTCGTAGATCTTGATCTCGTCGCTGACGCGCAGGCAGTACGGCACCTTGACGATGTAGATCCGGTCGATGAACGCCTCGTTGTTCTTGTTGTTGCGGAAGGTGTGCCATTCCGATTCGTTGGAGTGGGCCAGCAGGATCCCGGAATAAGGGATCGCGCCCAGGCCTTCGGTACTGTTGTAGTTGCCTTCCTGGGTGGCGGTCAGCAGCGGGTGCAGGACTTTGATGGGCGCCTTGAACATCTCGACGAATTCCATCAGGCCCTGGTTGGCCCGGCAAAGAGCGCCAGAGTAGCTGTAGGCGTCGGCATCGTTCTGCGGGAATTCCTCGAGCTTGCGGATATCCACCTTGCCGACCAGGGCAGAGATGTCCTGGTTGTTTTCGTCGCCTGGTTCGGTCTTGGCGATAGCGATCTGGTTGAGGATCGAGGGGTAAAGCTTGACCACCCTGAACTTGCTGATGTCGCCACCGAACTCCTGCAAGCGCTTGGTAGCCCATGGCGACATGATGGTGTTCAGGTAGCGCCGCGAGATGCCGTACTCCTCTTCGAGAATGGCGCCATCTTCAGTGGCGTTGAACAAGCCCAGGGGCGACTCGAAAACCGGTGAGTCCTTGATCGCGTAGAAAGGGACCTTTTCCATCAGCTGCTTGAGCTTTTCGGCCAGCGACGATTTACCGCCCCCCACCGGGCCCAGCAGATAGAGGATCTGTTTCTTCTCTTCAAGACCTTGGGCGGCGTGGCGGAAGTAGGAAACGATCTGGTCGATGCACTCTTCCATGCCATGGAAGTCGGCAAAGGCCGGATACCGGCGGATCACCTTGTTGGAGAATATGCGCGACAGTCTGGAGTTGCTTGAGGTGTCGATCAGTTCCGGCTCGCCGATGGCCAGCAACAGCCGTTCAGCCGCCGATGCGTAGGCGCTGCGATCCTCTTTGCACAGCTCGAGGTACTCCTGCAGCGAGAGTTCTTCCTGGCGCGTAGACTCGAAACGTTGTTGGAAGTGGCTAAAAATACTCATGACGTCACCTCGCTCGATACGTGGAGACGACGCCGGATCAGTCAGCTGATGCTGGCATGCAACCGGGCTTGCCGATTGCTGTATACCCCCCAGAACACCCTGTAACGCTACCGATGACCCGCACGCCGGTGTACCGGCTCTCCCCTTTTTTGGATGGCCTGCGCTTAAGAATAGTTGGTTATCCGCAAGGTCAAGGGCAAGCGGCGCAGAAGTTGTCGGCGACCGTTCGTCAGGTGAGGCGCAAGCCCGCGTGGGGCGCGGGCTGGAGTGGAATTAAAAAATTATTCAGGGGTGTCTTGCGCAGTCTCGTCCGGGTAAGTGGAGCGCCACAGCTCGAAGCCGCCATCGACACTGTAAACGTCGGAAAAACCTTGGCCGACCAGGTACGCGGCCGCGCTCTGGCTGGAGTTGCCGTGGTAACACACCACCAGGGTCGGGGCATCCAAGTCGGCATTGCGGATGAAGTCGGCAACCGAATGATTGTCCAGGTGCCGGGCGCCGGCGATGTGGCCGGCGGCATAGGCCTGCGGGTCGCGAATGTCGACGACGACCGCACCTTGCGCGCGCAAGGCCAGGGCCTGCTCGGGAGGGATGCGTTTGAATTCGCTCATGGGTAAGGCTTTCCTTCAGGGCTGATCGATAAGTTTAGTCGGTTGTGCCGGCGGGCGCAGGGTGCCGTCGTCGGCGCAGTCGCAGCGCAGGTATTCACCGCTGTCGACATTGTAGAGGGTCATGGTGCCACCCCATACACAGCCTGTATCGAGGGCGATGATGCCGGGCTCGTCAACGCGCCCTTCGAGGGCTGCCCAGTGGCCAAAGATGATCTTCACATGCCGTGAGCGGCGGTCCTTGTGCGCGAACCAGGGCTTGTAACCTTTTGGTGCCGTGCCCAACCCTTCCTTGCTCTTGAGGTCGAGCTTGCCTGTGCCGGTGCAGAAGCGCATGCGAGTCAGGTAGTTGGTGATCACCCGAAGGCGCTCGACGCCACCGAGGTTCTTGCTCCACTTGTTCGGCTCGTTGCCGTACATGCCATCGAGGTACAGCTTCAGGCGCTCGTCATCGCGCAGCACCTCCTCGACTTCGCCTGCCAGTTCCAGGGCTTTGCCCAGTGTCCACTGGGGGGGGATGCCAGCGTGCACCAAGGCAATGCCGCGCGGCTCGTCGTAGTGGAGCAGCTTTTGTTGGCGCAGCCAGTCGAGCAGTTGATCGGCATCTGGCGCCTCGATGATTTCGCGCAGGGTATCGCTTTTCTTCAGGCGTTCGACATTTTGCCATGCAGCCAGCAGGTGCAGGTCATGGTTGCCCAGCACGCAGGTCAGCGAGTGGCGGATCGAGTAGAGGTAGCGCAGGGTCTGCAGCGATTCAGGCCCGCGGTTGACCAGGTCACCGACCAGCCACAGGCGATCGACAGCCGGGTCGAACCTGACGCGCTCCAGCAGGCACTTGAGGGGTTGCAGGCAGCCTTGCAGGTCACCGACGGCGTAGGTAGCCATCAGTGCAGGGCCCCCGGCACCGCCAGGCGGAAGGGGGCAATGTCGGCCTCGAAGCGTTTGCCGTCCTCGGCGAACATCTGGTAGCTGCCCTGCATGGTGCCCACGCGGGTGCTGATCACTGCACCGCTGCTGTACGTATGGCTCTGGCCCGGCTCGATGGTCGGTTGTTGGCCGATCACACCTGCGCCGCGTACCTCCTCCACTTCGCCATCACCGTTGGTGATCAGCCAGTGTCGAGACATCAGCTTGGCTTTGATCGAGCCATTGTTCTGCACGGTTATGGTGTATGCGAATGCAAAGCGATCGCTTTCGGGGTCGGATTGGTCTTTCAGATAGCGGGTCACGACGCTGACGTCGATCTGGTAACGGGGATCGGACATGCATGGGCCTTGGGCAAACAAGCGAATACGGCGATACATGCAGTCTAGGCCATTGGCGGGGGGGAGGGCCAGTGGTGTCGGGGAGGGAGGGGGCTTTAAAGTCTTCGGGGGGCAGCGTCTTCGCGGGGTTGCCGCGAAGACGCTGCGCTGTAGCTGTCAGGCTTGCTGGTTGGCCAACTGGTCTGCCAGGCGCACGAATGCGGCCAGGTCCAGCTGCTCGGGGCGCAGGCTGCCATCAACGCCAGCGGCCTCGATAGCCTGGCTGTCAAGCAGGCCTTTGAGGGTATTGCGCAGCGTTTTGCGGCGCTGGTTGAACGCTTCGCGCACGACGCGTTCCAGCAGCAGGTGGTCCTTGGCCGGGTGCGGCAGCACCTCATGCGGTACCAGGCGTACGATTGCCGAGTCCACCTTCGGCGGCGGGTTGAACGCACCTGGGCCTACGTTGAACAGGTGCTCGACCCGGCAGTGGTACTGCACCATGATCGACAGCCGGCCCCAGTCACCGCCGCCCGGCCCTGCGGCCATGCGCTCGACCACTTCCTTCTGCAGCATGAAGTGCATGTCGCGAATCAGCCCAGCGTGGCTGAGCAGGTGGAAAATCAGCGGGGTGGAGATGTTGTAGGGCAGGTTACCTACGACTTTGAGGCTGCGTGCCGGCACGCCCAGCTGGTTGAAGTCGAACTTCAGGGCATCGCCCTGGTGCAGGCGGAAGTTGTCGCGCCCGGCAAACTTGTGCTGCAGGATCGGCACCAGGTCTTTGTCCAGCTCCACGACGTCCAGCTGTGCGCCGCTGCCCAGCAGGCCCTCGGTCAGGGCGCCCTGGCCCGGGCCGATCTCCAGCAGGTGTTCGCCTGCTTTGGCATTGATGGCGCGCAGGATGCGGTCGATGATGCCGGCGTCATGCAGGAAATTCTGGCCGAAGCGCTTGCGCGCCCGGTGTTGATAGTGCTCGTTCATGGTCGGTTCTCGGCCATCTGGTAGGCGGTTTCCAGGGCGACGCGCAGGCTGCCGGTGTCGACGTTGCCGGTACCGGCAAGGTCCAGGGCGGTGCCGTGATCGACCGACGTGCGGATGATCGGCAGGCCCAGGGTCACGTTGACTGCAGCGCCGAAACCTTTGTACTTGAGTACAGGCAGGCCTTGGTCGTGGTACATCGCCAGCACCGCGTCGCAGTGCTCCAGATATTTGGGGGTAAACAGGGTATCGGCCGGCAGCGGGCCGCGCAGGTCCATGCCTTCGGTACGCAGACGGGCCAGTGCCGGTTCGATGATGTCGATTTCTTCGCGGCCTAGATGGCCGCCTTCGCCGGCATGCGGGTTGAGACCGCAGACCAGGATTCGTGGGTTGGCGATGCCGAACTTGTCGCGCATATCGGCATGCAGGATGCGGGTAACCCGCTCCAGGCGCTCAGGGGTGATAGCGTCCGCAATTTCCCGCAGTGGCAGGTGTGTGGTTACCAGCGCCACCCGCAGGCCATGGGTCGCTAGCATCATCACGACCTGGGCGGTGTGGGTCAGCTCTGCCAGGAATTCGGTATGGCCAGAAAAGGCAATACCGCTTTCGTTGATCACGCCCTTGTGCACTGGGGCCGTGATCATCCCGGCGAAATGCCCTTCAAGGCAGCCTTGCCCGGCCCGTGTCAGGGTCTGCAGGACAAAAGCCGCGTTGGCCTTGTCCAGCATGCCCGGTACCACCGGGGCGGCCAGGGGAGTGTCCCAGACGTAGAGGCTACCAGCCGGCGCCGGCTGGTCAGGCCAGTGGCCCGGCGCTACCGCGAGCAGGTTGACGGCCAGCCCCAGTCGCGTGGCCCGCTCGGCGAGCAGGTCACGGCTGGTGATGGCGATCAGGGGGTGAGGCTGGGCCTCGGCGGCGAGCAGCAGGCACAGGTCGGGGCCTATGCCGGCCGGTTCGCCGGGAGTGACGGCGAAGCGCAGTGGCTTCACTGTGCGGCCTGGTCAGCGCCAGGCAGCTTGATTTCAACATAGGCTTCGTCGCGGATCTGGCGCAGCCAGGTCTGCAGCTCTTCATCGTACTTGCGGTTACGCAGTACGTTCATTGCCTGCTGCTCACGTGCCTGTTCGGTGCTGTCGGTGGCACGACGGCCCAGTACTTCCAGCACATGCCAGCCGTACTGAGTCTTGAACGGTTTGGTCACGACACCCTGCTGGGCGTTGGCCATCTGCTCGCGGAACTCCGGTACCAGGCTGTTCGGGTCGACCCAGTTGAGGTCACCGCCGTTGAGCGCTGAGCCCGGGTCTTCCGAGAAGCTTTTCGCCAGCTCTGCGAAGTCTTCGCCACCCTTGATCCGTTCGTACAGGCGCTCAGCCAGCTGCTCGGTGGCTGCTTCGCTGCGGATTTCGCTCGGCTTGATCAGGATGTGGCGTACATGCACTTCGTCACGCAGCACGTTTTCGCTGCCGCCACGCTTCTCTTCGAGCTTGATGATGATGAAGCCGCTAGGGATGCGCAGTGGCTGGGTGATGTCGCCTGTGGCCATGCTGCTGAGCAGCTTGGCAAACTCAGGTGGCAACTGGGCGGCTTTGCGCCAGCCCATCTCGCCACCTTCAAGGGCGTTCTCGCTGGCCGAGTTGGCAATCGCCATCTGGCCAAAGTCAGCGCCCTGGCGCAGTTGCTGGTACACGTCACCGACCTTGCGCGCAGCCTTCTGGATGTCGTCCGAGTTGGCGCCTTCCGGGGTTGGGATGAGGATGTTGGCCAGACGGTAGTCTTCCGACATCTGCATCTTGCCCATGTCCGAGGCGAGGAAGTTTTTCACTTCCTGCTCGGAAACCTGGATGCGCTCGGCCACACGGCGCTGGCGCACGCGGCTGATGATCATCTCGCGTTTGACCTGTTCGCGGGCGTCATCGAACGACAGGCCGTCGCGGGCCAGCGCGGCACGGAACTGGTCCAGCGACATGCCATTGCGCTGGGCAATGGTGCCGATGGCCTGGTTCAGTTCCTCGTCGGTGATGCGGATGCCCGAACGTTCACCGATCTGCAACTGCAGATTCTCGACGATCAGGCGCTCCAGTACCTGCTGCTCCAAGGCGCTGGTCGGCGGTACGCCGCCGCCGCGCTTGGCGATGGTTTGCTGAACCTCCTGGACACGCTGGTCCAGTTGGCTTTGCATGACCACGTCGTTGTCGACGATGGCCACCACACGATCCAGGGGTTGCACCGCGGCATGCACCGCGCCACTCAGCAATACAGCGCCCAGCAACACTGGGCGCAGACGATCAATAAGCTTGGTCTTCACGTTCACGGTAACCTTCAATGCCTTGGTCGAGGAAAGATTCGACCTTGTTGCCTACCACGCCACCGAGGCCTTTCAGCACGATCTGCAGGAAGATGCCATGGTCGCCTTTTTCGTTTTGCGGGGCGGCCTGGCTGAAGTCGTCATAGTCGATCCAGTAACGGTTGATCAGACGTAGTTTCCAGCAGCAGTTGTCGTATTCGAAACCGCCCATGGCTTCCAGGGTGCGGTTGCGGTTGTAATCGTGCTGCCAGCGGGCGATCACGTTCCATTGCGGCACGATCGGCCAGATCACCGAGAAGTCGTGCTGCTGGATCTTGTAGTAGTCCTTGATGTAGTTCGGGTCGCCTGGGTTGCCATAGTCACCGCCACCCACTTTCCAGGTACCGGTCGTGGAGTCGTAGGCGATAGTGTCGTTGCGGTAGCGATAGCCGAGGTTGACCACCTTGTTCGGGTTGTCTTCAGGCTGGTAGTGGAACATCGCGCTGCCCGAGCGGGTGCTGCGGCTGTCCGGGTCCCAGTTGAAGTCCGAATTGAAGCGCCAGTCGCGGTTGAAGTAGTAGTTGTACACCAGCGCGTATGGCGAAACGTCAGACTGCGCGTCACTGCGATCACGGTAGTTGATGCCTGGCAGCTGGGCCTTGCGATCCTTGAAGTACAGTGCTTGACCGATGCTGAAGTTCTGACGTTCGAAACCGTCGTCCTGAATCCAGCGGGTGGTCACGCCCAGCGACAGCTTGTTCTCGTCACCGATACGGTCGGTGCCGCTGAAGCGGTTGTCGCGGAACAGCGAATCGAAGTTGAACAGCGTTTCGCTGGTATCGAACAGCGGAATGTCCGTCTGATCCTTGTAAGGAACGTAGAGGTAGAACATGCGCGGTTCGAGTGTCTGGCGATAGTTGGTGCCGAACATCGAGGTGTTGCGGTCGAAGTACAACCCGCTGTCAACACTGAAGACAGGAACGTCACGGCTGATGGAGCTGCTGTAGCTGCCGTATCCTGGTTGTGACGCTTGCGCCAGCGCTTCTTGCTTGCCTTGACCATCAAGATCAAGGTCATAGTTGGTGTAAACATACTTCAGCTTTGGCGTAACGTAACCGTAACTGGCTTGCATAGGCAGGCTGATTGCCGGGGCAAAATTCAGGCGGTTGCCGTTGGCGCGCGCGATGCCGCTGACGTTTTCATCGAGACGTCGGCCTGCTGCGCCGGCGGTGAAGTCCGGGTTGCCATCTTCGTCAGTGACAAAGTCATCCTTCAGGTCACGATCGAAGCGCACGGCCTCGGTCTGGTAGCTGAAATCAAAACCACCCGGGTGATACGGCAGCATCCCGTCTACAGTGATCTGCGGCAGCTTGTTGTACGGGGTGATCTGCGACAGGGTCGCCATCTCGTACGCTTGCGCATTCAGTCGAGCGGTATAGGTGTCGCCACGCCAGGTCAGTGCACCTTGCTGGTTGACCACATCATTGCTCTCGACGCCGATCTGATCGCTCTCCAGGTCCTGGAAGTAGAACGGATCGCTGATGTCGGTGTAATCGACTTCAGTCATCAGGCGCTCGTCCAGGCCACCTTTATGCTGCCAGTTGATCATCCAGCGCTGATCTTCGTAATCAGTCTGGTCTTTGCGATCATCGTTCTTGTCGTTCAGGTACGCGCCGCCGAACTGGCCTTCGCTGGACTTGGTCAGGTAGCGGAATTCGCCTTCCATCAGCAAGCCACGCTTGGTCATGTAGCGCGGGTACAACGTGGCGTCGTAGTTGGGCGCCAGGTTGAAGTAGTACGGGGTGACCAGCATGAAGCCGGTGTCGCTGGTGCTGCTGAACGACGGTGGCAGGAAGCCGGATTGGCGACGGTCGTCGATCGGGAAGTAGATGTACGGTGTGTAGAACACCGGGAAATCCTTGACCCGCAGAGTGACGTTGGTCGCGGTACCGAAGCCGGTGGCCGGGTTCAGGGTGATGTTGTTGCCCTTGAGCTGCCAGGCGTTGCTGCCCGGTTCACACGTGGTGTAGGTACCATCCTTGAGGCGGATGATGGCGTTCTCGCTACGCTTGGCGTACAGCGCGTTGCCGCGGATGTGCGACTTGTGCATCACGTACTCGGCGTTGTCGACCTGGGCTTCGCCCGTGTCGAGCTGGATCTGCGCCTCGTCGCCCACGACCAGCGAGCCGTTGTCGCGAATCCTGACGTTGCCCTTGAGCTCGCCACGGTTCTCGGCCTGGTACAGGTTGGCCTCATCGGCTTCGGCCTGCATGCTGCCTTGGCGCATGACCACGTCACCGGCGAGGGTAGCGATCTGCTGCTCCTGCTGGTACTTGGAGACCTTGGCGTTGATGTAGGTCGGCGATTCGTCCTTGGGCGTGGTGTCTGCCATGCCAGGGCGAGTCGGCTCGATGTACGCGCCACCACAGTACGGACCGGTTTCGGCCAGCTGGGCAGCGGTGAGCTTTTCGCGCGGGACCCAATCGAGATGGCTGTAATCCTCGCTGCGCGACTTCAGGCCACGGCCTTTGCTCTCGGTAACCAGCACCGGCTTGTCAGCACTTTCGGCCTCGGCCGATGGGGCCTCGGTGCCGGAAGTGAGCGCAGCGCCGTCATGCACTGGGCGCGGTGGCAAGTTGTTGACTGGGCTCTTGGGCTTGCAGTCCCAACCACCGGAGGCGGACACTTGGCAGTCGAACTGCTCGGCTGCTACCACGTACGAGGTGGCAAAAGGTTGCAGGGCCAGCAGACCGCCGGTGACCAGCAACGGAAACTTTCTACGAAACGCGGGGGATTTCAATGCCATCTTATTAGTCCGGGCTTCCTGCGTGCCATCTGCCCGCGTGTGGGGCCGCACGCCTCTCGATGGTCTGAAAAAGATGCTGGATAATAAAGCATGACCCGCTTGACGGCTAGGGCCGTCGGAGACCCTTGTAATGCCTGAACACGATGTACGCCTGCAACAACTGACTGTCTGGCTCGCCGAGCAGCTCAATGTTCTTTTCCGCAACAACGCCTGGGGCGAGGTGCCCGAGGGCAGCCTGACCGCCGCCAGCAGCGATGCGAGCTTCCGCCGTTACTTCCGCTGGCAGGGCGCAGGCCACAGTTTTGTGATCATGGATGCGCCGCCGCCCCAGGAAAACTGCCGCCCGTTCGTTGCCATCGACCACCTGCTGGCCAGTGCGGGCGTGCATGTACCGGTGATTCATGCCGAAGATCTGGACCGTGGTTTCCTGTTGCTGGGGGATCTGGGCCATCAGACATACCTCGACATCATTAACCCGGATAACGCCGATGCATTGTTTGCCGACGCGATCGACGCCCTGCTGGCGTTCCAGCGCCTACCGATGGAAGCGCCATTGCCGAGCTATGACGACGCCTTGCTGCGCCGTGAGGTCGAGCTGTTCCCCGAGTGGTATGTCGGGCGTGAGCTCGGCCTGGCCTTCAACGAGGCGCAGCAGGCCAGTTGGCAGCGCATCAGCCAGTTGCTGATCGACAGTGCCCTTGCCCAACCCAAGGTGCTGGTGCACCGCGATTACATGCCGCGCAACCTGATGCAGAGCGCACCGAACCCGGGCGTGCTCGACTTCCAGGACGCGGTGTACGGTCCGGTCACCTACGACATAACCTGCCTGTTCAAGGACGCATTCCTCAGCTGGCCACAAGCGCGAGTCGAAAGCTGGTTGCGCAACTATTGGGACAAAGCGCAAGCCGCCGGGATCCCGGTGCAGCCCTCGTTCGAAGATTTCCAGCGCGCCAGCGACCTGATGGGAGTGCAGCGCCATCTGAAGGTGATCGGCATCTTCGCGCGCATCTGCCACCGTGACGGCAAACCGCGCTACCTGGCTGATGTGCCGCGTTTCTTCGCTTATATAGACGAAGTGATCGGCCGTCGCCCTGAACTGGCCGAGCTCGGCCAGCTGATCGCCGAACTCAAGGCCGGAGCGCGTGCATGAAAGCGATGATCCTTGCCGCAGGCAAGGGCGAGCGCATGCGCCCGCTGACCCTGCACACGCCAAAGCCTTTGTTGTCCGTGGCCGGCCAGCCGTTGATCGAATACCACCTGCGTGCCCTGGCGGCGGCCGGTTTTACCGAGGTGGTGATCAACCACGCCTGGCTTGGCCAGCAGATCGAGGATCACCTCGGTGATGGCAGCCGTTTCGGCCTGAGCATTCGTTACTCCCCTGAAGGCGAGCCGCTGGAGACCGGGGGCGGGATATTCCAAGCATTGCCTTTGCTGGGCGACGCGCCGTTCCTGTTGGTCAACGGCGATGTCTGGACCGATTATCCGTTCGCGTGCTTGCGTGCACCGCTGCAGGGCCTGGCGCACCTGGTGCTGGTCGATAACCCTGGGCATCACGGGCGGGGCGACTTCCGCCTGCAAGGTGGACAGGTCGTGGACGGTGACGACGCCCCTGGCACCCTGACCTTCAGCGGCCTCTCAGTGCTGCATCCAGACTTGTTCGCAGGTTGCCAGGCAGGGGCCTTCAAACTGGCGCCACTTCTGCGCCAAGCCATGTCGGCAGGCAAGGTGACCGGCGAGCACTACCGTGGCGCGTGGGTCGATGTTGGTACCCAGGAGCGCCTGGCCGAGGCCGAGCGCCTTATACGCGAGCGTTCCTGAGATGTGGTGGCCAGGCACGGTGATCGGGCTAGGCGCGGGTTTCGCTGTCGCCAGCATCCCTGGCGCGCTGCTGGGGGCATTGCTTGGCCAAGCCATGGATCGGCGCCTGCGTGTGCAGGGCTGGGAAGACATGCGCGAACGGTTGGGAGGTAGGCCGGCCCTGCGTGACGAGGAGTTGTTGTTCGTCCTGCTTGGGCGGCTGGCCAAAAGCGATGGGCGAGTGGGCGAACAGCATATTCAGCAGGCGCGCCAGGAGATGGTCCGGCTGGGGCTGGCCGAGGCCGCGAGGATGCGTGCGATTGCTGCCTTCAACCGTGGCAAGGCGGGCAAGGACCGCTTGACCCACCACCTGCGTCGCATTCGCTTGCAGCCACATGCGGCCGAAGGCACGTTGCGGGCGTGTTGGCGTATGGCTTGGGCTGACGGCAAGGCCGGGGATCATGAGCGGGAACTGCTGCTGGACTGGGGACAGAAGCTGGGGCTCAGCCGGCGACAGGTGCAGGCCATGTCGCTGGAATATGAGCCACGCAAAATGAGCACGGCCAGTAGCGTCATGACCTATGCGGCTGCGCTGCGCTTGCTGGGGATAGATGCCGATACGGAAGGCGACCGGGTCAAGCAGGCTTATCGCCGGCTGGTCAGCCGGCACCATCCGGACAAGCTGGCCGGGAGCGGTGCCAGTGAAGCGCAGGTCAGGGAGGCCACCGAACGCACTCGAGAGCTGCACCAGGCCTATGCGTTGATCCGTAAAAGGCGGGGGCTCTAAGACCCCTGTCACCGGCAAGCGGCTCTATACCTTTGGCAGCCTGCCTGCCGGTAAACGGCTGGAGCGGGCCCGTCACTTCATTCCTGCGGGCTCATCCACCCCCTGGCCCGGCGGAACAACTGTTCCTGTTCCGCGCTCTTGTTCCCCGGCATCGCAATCAGCGACAGCTGCTTGTACTGGCTGTCCTTCTGACGCTTGCTGGCCTGCAGGCGTTGCATGGCGGCATTGCGGTCGCCTGTGCGGGTTGCGTAATAAAGATCGGCAGTCGGCACTTTGAGCGTCGGTGCCAGGCTTTCCAGATCGTGCTCGACCCTTGCCGGGGTCTGCGCGGCGATCATCACCAGCTTCTGTACCTGCGGTGGTTGCTTCTCGCTCAGGTAGCGCGCTGCCCAGTAGGCGCCGCTGCCATGGCCGATCAGCACGATGCTGCGTGAGTTGTGTTGTTGAGCGTACGCAACCGCAGCATCCAGACGCGCGAAGATGCGTTCGGCATCAGCCTGATCGTTCTGTTCGCTGGCCTGTTCGGCATCGGTGCTTTCTGCCGTGTCGGCATCCGCCGCGGTAGCCTGGGCTACATTGGCGTTGGCATCGGCGGGGGTTTCCTTTGCCGGTGCGCTCTCGCCCTGGTCTGGCTGCGGTGCGGTAGCTGGCGTGGCCTCGACCCGTGCTTGTGGGCTATCGGCGAGCAGGTCGGGCAGGCTCACGCTCAGGCTGTGCCAGCCGGCGTCAGGGAACTTGCGTCGCAATGGGCCGACCGCATTGGGCCAGTCGGCGGTTTCTCCGGCGCCAGGAACGATGATCACCGTGCCTTGCGGGTCGCTGTCGTTGGCTGGTTTCCACAGGGCCAGGAAGCTGTCGGAGCCGGCGTCCAGAGTTTGCTGCTCGGCTTTGGGCAACAGGCGTTCGAGGGCCTGCGCATCTTCCTGGCTACGCTCCAGCAGCGGTGGGCGTGGCGCAGGTGCGGCGGCAGCCTCTTCGGTTGCTGGTTTTTCGGCGTCGGCGGCCAGGGCACCAAGTGGTAGGAGCGAGGCAAGGCAGCACATTGCCAGCGTCGTGCGATAAAGTGTGAACATGAATCAACCCAAGGCCAGAATGATACCGGCAGCCTAATAGTATTTGCCCGCGACGGCCATGCTGCATGGCCGCCCTTGCCAAGACGAGCGTGTAGATGAAGCGATTGCGTCGCCTGTTGGTTATCGGCTGCTTGTGGCTACCCTTGATTGCTTTGGCAAGGCCTGAGGCAGCACCTGCGGTGGTACTCGAACCTGCCCAGCAGCAATGGCTGGACACCCATCGCAGTCTGCGGGTCGGCCTGGTGCTGCAGGCGCCCTATGCCCAGTTCGACCGCCGTCTGCAGCAACTCTACGGGGCCAATGTCGAGCTGGTGAACTGGCTGGCGCAGGCGCTGAAGCTAGACCTCACCTGGCGCAACTTCACTGACCAGGCCAGTCTCGAACACGCCCTGCAAGCGGGTGAAATCGACTTTGCCCCGGGCCTTACGCAAACACCGGCCAGCTTGCGTCTGTGGTTGTTCAGCGACCCCTACATGCGTGTGCCGCAGCTGTTGGTCGGGCCGCGCACCGGTGCGTTGGCCGTCGAGCTGGAAAAACTTGAAGCCAACGAGCGCGTGGCGGTACGCATGCCCAGCGTGCTGGCCGAATACCTGCGGGGCAATTACGCCAATCTCAACCTGCAAGGTGTGCCCAACGAGCGCGAGGCCTTGCAACTGGTGGTAGGGGGCCAGGCCAGCTACGCGGTGCTGGATGAAGCCCAGCTCAGCCGATTGTCCCGTGAAAGCGAGTTCGGTGAGCTGGCGGTGCTCGGTGACATCGGCCTGCCACAATTATTGCGGGTGGGTTCGCGGCGTGACTGGCCGTTGCTGGCCGACGTGCTTGAACGGGGCCTGCAGGCCATGCCCGCCAAAGAGCTGGAGCAACTGCATCAGCGTTGGTTGCAGCCCAAATACGCGCGCCTGAGCGAATCCACCGGTTTCTGGCAAAACCTTGCGTTGCTGTTCGGCATGTTGCTGCTGTGTGCCGGGGCCACCCTGATGTGGCAGCGCCGCCAGCAACGCCAGTTAGAGCGCAGCCTGCTGGCGGCGCGGGAGCACCTGGCAGAGCGGCAGGTGCGCGAGGAGGCACTGCGCCTGAGCCAGTTCGCCATCGACCAGAGCACGGTCGGCATCCTCTGGGTCAACTGGGACAGCCACGTGCGTTACGCCAACCACGCTGTGGGGCGCATGCTCGGTTATGCCGAGGCGGCGTTGCTGGAGCGTCCGCTGAGCGACTTCGAGCCGAACCTGAGCATGGACCGCTGGCTGCAGTTGTGGCGGGCCGCGCGAGCCGGGGAGGCCGGGGCTAGGCAGTTCGAGACCCAATGCCTGTGCGCCGATGGCAGCCTGTTGCCGGTGGAGTTGTCGTTGAGCTTCCTGCGCTTTCGCGATGCCGAGTATCTGGTGGTGTACCTTGCCGATGTCACCGAACGCCACCGTGCTCTGGCGGCGCTGCGTGAAAGCGAGGCGCGGCTCAAGGGTATTGCTGGCAATGTGCCGGGGCTGGTGTTCCGCCTGGAGCCCGCGCCAGCGGAAGGGGACCCGGAGTTTCCCTATATCAGCGAGGGCAGTGAGGCGTTGGTGGGCTATACGCCCGCGCAGATCCAGCACCCGAAGATGGGCTTGCGCAATCTGGTCCACCCGGACGATCGTGCGGACTATCACCAGGTTCAGGACCTGGCCATTGCCAGTGATCAGGACTGGTCCTGGCAAGGGCGCATCCTCACCCGCGAAGGTGAGCAGCGGTGGGCCGACATCAAGGCCAGTACCCGCCGCCTGGCCGACGGCCGGGTGGTCTGGGACGGTGTTGTCTGGGACATTACCCAAAGCAAACGCGCGGAGCTGGCACTTGCAAGGTCCCAGGAGCAACTGCGCGAACTGTCGGCACACCTGGAAAGCGTGCGCGAGGAAGAAAAGGCCCGTATCGCCCGCGAAGTGCACGATGAACTGGGCCAGATGCTGACCGTGCTCAAGCTTGAGGTGTCGATGTGCGAATTGGCTTTTGCCGAGCTCGACCCTGCGCTGAACGAGCGCCTGGCCAGCATGAAGCGCCTGATCGCTCAGCTGTTCCAGCTGGTGCGCGATGTGGCAACGGCGTTGCGCCCGCCGATCCTGGACGCCGGTATCGCTTCGGCCATCGAATGGCAGGCACGGCGCTTCGAAGCGCGCACACAGATCCCCTGCCTGGTGCAGGTACCGGATAATCTGCCAGCATTGAGCGATGCAAAAGCCATCGGCTTGTTCCGTATCCTGCAGGAGGCTCTGACCAACGTCATGCGCCACGCCCAGGCGCACAGTGTGGAGGTAGAGCTGGTGCGCGAGGGCGAAAAACTGCGTATGACGGTCAGTGATGACGGTAGCGGGTTCTGCCTGGACCAGGCACGGCCAACCTCTTTCGGCCTGGTGGGGGTGCGTGAGCGGGTACTGATGCTCGGTGGCAGCATGGTTTTGAATAGCGAGCCAGGTGAAGGCACCAGCCTGAGCGTGACCATAGCGTTGGATTAGGAGAACGATCGTGATTCGAGTGCTGGTGGCCGAAGACCACACCATTGTCCGCGAAGGCATCAAGCAGTTGATCGGCCTGGCCAAGGATATGCAGGTGGTGGGGGAGGCTGGTAATGGTGAACAGTTGCTGGAAACCCTGCGCCACACCCCCTGCGAAGTGGTGTTGCTGGATATCTCGATGCCCGGTGTCAGTGGGTTGGAGGCAATTGCTCGGATCCGCGCGCTGCACAACCCGCCGGCGATCCTGATGCTGTCGATGCACGACGAAGCGCAGATGGCCGCGCGCGCGCTCAAGGCCGGCGCTGCCGGCTATGCCACCAAGGACAGTGACCCTGCCTTGCTGCTGACCGCAATCCGGCGGGTGGCCGGCGGTGGGCGCTACATCGATCCGGCGTTGGCCGACCGCATGGTCTTCGAGGTTGGCCTGACCGAAACTCGGCCGCTGCATACTCTGCTGTCGGAGCGCGAGTTCTCGGTGTTCGAACGTTTGGCTCAAGGTGCCAACGTCAACGATATCGCTCAGCAGCTGGCGCTCTCCAGCAAGACCATCAGCACCCACAAGGCGAGGCTGATGCAGAAGCTCAAGGTCAACTCGCTGGCTGAACTGGTGAAGTACGCCATGGAGCACAAGCTGGTATGACCGTTCTGTTTGCGACATAGGTTATCTGCCAGGCACCACTTTCCCGCTGGCTGGCTGATACTTGCATTCCAATCCCGCCATCGGTGTAGGGCAATCCCTACACAAACTCTTCCAGCCGGATGATGGCATTCTCTCAGCGCCCCCGATTTCCGGGCGCTTGCGTCTTCTTTAGTCTTTGCCTACGCAGTCATTCCAACAAGAAGGTGCAGGCATGAGCGAGGCGAATTCGAACGCGACCACCGGTGAGACGCTGGTCAGTTTCCGTGGTGTGCAGAAGAGCTACGACGGCGAATCGCTGATCGTCAAAGACCTCAACCTGGACATTCGCAAGGGTGAGTTCCTCACCTTGCTCGGCCCTTCCGGCTCGGGCAAGACCACCAGCCTGATGATGCTGGCCGGTTTCGAGACCCCGACCGCCGGTGAAATCCAGTTGGCCGGGCGCTCCATCAACAACGTGCCGCCGCACAAACGTGACATTGGCATGGTGTTCCAGAACTACGCACTGTTCCCCCACATGACCGTGGCGGAAAACCTCGCTTTTCCGCTGAGCGTGCGCAACCTGAGCAAGACCGACATCAGTGAGCGGGTCAAGCGGGTACTCAACATGGTGCAGCTCGATGCCTTCGCCAAACGCTACCCTGGCCAGCTTTCCGGTGGCCAGCAGCAGCGCGTTGCCTTGGCCAGGGCGTTGGTGTTCGAGCCGCAGCTGGTACTAATGGACGAGCCGCTCGGCGCGCTGGACAAGCAGCTGCGTGAACACATGCAGATGGAGATCAAGCATATTCACCAGCGCCTGGGTGTAACAGTGGTCTACGTAACCCACGACCAGGGCGAGGCGTTGACCATGTCCGACCGCGTGGCCGTGTTCCATGAGGGCGAGATCCAGCAGATCGCCGACCCGCGCACTCTTTATGAGGAGCCGCGCAATACCTTCGTCGCCAACTTCATCGGCGAGAACAACCGCATCAACGGCACGCTGCTGGCCAGTGACGGTAACCGTTGCCAGGTGCAGTTGGCCCGCGGCGAGCGGGTCGAGGCGCTGGCGGTGAACGTCGGCCAGGCTGGGGAGCCGGTGACCCTGTCGGTCCGCCCGGAGCGCGTGCGCCTCAATGGCCACAGCCAAAGCTGCGTCAATCGCTTCTCCGGCCGCGTGGCCGAGTTCATCTACCTGGGCGACCATGTACGGGTGCGTCTGGAAGTCTGTGGCAAGGCTGACTTTTTCGTGAAGCAGCCGATTGCCGAGCTCGACCCGGCCTTGGCCGTGGGCGATGTGGTACCGCTGGGCTGGGAGGTGGAGCACGCGCGCGCGCTCGATCCGATTGCCGAGGCCCACTGATGGATTGCTGCACCAACCCTGTACTGTGGAGAGAATAATAATGCGCAAGCAGCTGAAACTGACCGCCCTGGCCCTTGGCCTGTTCGCCGCCGGCCAGGCCATGGCGGCAGACCTGACCGTAGTGTCCTTCGGCGGCGCCAACAAGGCGGCCCAGGTCAAAGCGTTCTACGAGCCATGGGAGAAGGCCGGCAAGGGTAAGATCGTCGCTGGCGAGTACAACGGTGAAATGGCCAAGATCAAAGCCATGGTCGACACCAACAGCGTGTCCTGGAACCTGGTGGAGGTGGAGTCGCCAGAGCTGGCCCGTGGTTGCGATGAAGGCATGTTCGAGGAGCTCGACCCGGCTCTGTTCGGCAACGAAAGCGATTATGTGAAGGGCGCCATCCAACCGTGCGGCGTGGGCTTCTTCGTTTGGTCCACGGTGCTGGCCTACAACGCTGACAAGCTCAAGACAGCCCCGACCAGCTGGGCCGATTTCTGGGACACGAAGAAATTCCCGGGCAAGCGCGGCCTGCGCAAGGGCGCGAAGTACACCCTGGAGTTCGCCCTGATGGCCGACGGCGTTGCGCCCAAGGATGTGTACCAGGTGCTGGCCACCAAGGAAGGCGTGGACCGCGCCTTCAAGAAACTCGACGAACTCAAGCCGAGCATCCAGTGGTGGGAAGCGGGCGCCCAGCCGCCGCAGTACCTGGCCTCGGGTGATGTGGTCATGAGCTCGGCCTACAACGGGCGCATCGCTGCGGTACAGAAAGAGAGCAACCTCAAGGTGGTGTGGAACGGTGGCATCTACGACTTCGACGCTTGGGCCATCCCGAAAGGGGCCAAGAATGTCGAGGAAGCGAAGAAATTCATCGCTTATACCGTTCAGCCTGAGCAGCAGAAGACCTACTCCGAGAACATCGCCTACGGCCCGGCCAACTCCAAGGCCGTACCGCTGCTGGCGGACGCGGTGAAGAAGGACATGCCGACCACGCCTGAAAACATCGCCAACCAGGTGCAGATCGATGTGGCCTTCTGGGCTGACAACAGCGAGCAACTGGAGCAACGCTTCAACGCCTGGGCGGCGAAGAAGTAAGACGCCTCGAAGGAGCGCCGGCCCGCTGGCTGGCGCTCCCTGTTCCCCTGTTTTTGCGGAGTTCGCCATGGCCATCGCAGTGCCCCTCACCGAAGGCGCAGGTCCAAGTCTCAAGCAGCGCCTCAAGCACGCCGAGCGGGTCAACCGCTGGAAGGCGCAGGCGCTCATCGCGCCGCTGGCGCTGTTTCTCCTGCTGGTGTTCCTGGTGCCCATCGCGGCGCTGTTGTTCAAGAGCGTTGACAACCCGGAAGTGGTCGGCGGCCTGCCGCGCACGGTCCAGGCTGTGTCGCAGTGGGACGGCAAGAGCCTGCCCGGCGAGGAGGTTTACAAGGCCCTGAGCCAGGACCTGGCCGAATCGCGCAAGAACCAGACCTTGGGCGACCTGTCCAAACGCCTGAACATGGAGCTGGCCGGCTACCGCAGCCTGCTCTCCAAAACCGCTCGGGCGCTGCCGTTCAAGGCCGAACCTGCTTCTTACAAAGAGGCATTGCAGGCCCTAGATGAACGTTGGGGGGACCCGGCGTACTGGCAGGCTATCCGCCGCAACACCAGCAGCGTGACTTCCTATTACCTGCTGGCATCGGTCGACCACCGTATTGATGACCTTGGCGAGGTGGCCAAGGCCACCCCCGACCAGGCTATCTACCTGGATATCTTTGCCCGCACCCTGTGGATGGGTGTGGTGATCACGGCAATCTGCCTGGTGCTGGCGTATCCGCTGGCTTACCTGCTGGCCAACCTGCCAACTCGCCAGAGCAACTTGTTGATGATCCTGGTGTTGCTGCCATTCTGGACCTCGATACTGGTTCGGGTGGCGGCGTGGATCGTGCTGCTGCAGTCAGGCGGCTTGATCAACAGCGCCCTTATGGCAATAGGCATCATTGATCAGCCGCTGGAGCTGGTGTTCAACCGCACTGGCGTTTACATCTCGATGGTTCACATCCTCCTGCCGTTCATGATCCTGCCGCTATACAGCGTGATGAAAGGCATTTCGCCGAGCTACATGCGTGCAGCGATCTCCTTGGGTTGCCACCCGTTCGCCAGCTTCTGGCGGGTGTACTTCCCGCAGACCTATGCGGGAGTAGGCGCCGGTTGCCTGCTGGTGTTCATCCTGGCCATCGGTTACTACATCACCCCGGCACTGCTCGGCAGCCCGAACGACCAGATGGTCAGCTACTTCGTGGCCTTCTATACCAACACCAGCATCAACTGGGGCATGGCTACCGCGCTGGGCGGGCTGTTGCTGCTGGCGACCGTGCTGCTGTACCTGATCTATAGCTGGCTGGTCGGTGCCAGCCGCCTGCGCCTGAGCTGAGGAGCCTAGTGATGCTTAGCCCATACATGTCGCCCGTGGAGCGGGTGTGGTTCTACAGCCTGCGTATCCTTTGCGGCCTGATATTGCTGTTTCTGGTGTTGCCGGTACTGGTGATCGTGCCGCTGTCGTTCAACAGTGGCAGCTTCCTGGTGTACCCACTGCAAGGCTTCTCACTGCAGTGGTACCACGATTTCTTCGCCTCGGCCGAGTGGATGCGCGCCCTGAGGAACAGCGTCATCGTCGCCCCGGCGGCCACGCTGCTGGCCATGGTGTTCGGTACGCTGGCAGCGATCGGGCTTACCCGCGCCGACTTTCCGGGCAAGTCGCTGGTCATGGCGCTGGTGATTTCGCCGATGGTGGTGCCGGTGGTGATCATTGGTGTAGCCAGCTACCTGTTCTTTGCCCCGTTGGGGATGGGTAACAGCTTCATTTCGCTGATCCTGGTGCACGCGGTGCTGGGTGTGCCGTTCGTCATCATCACCGTTTCGGCGACCTTGCAAGGCTTCAATTACAACCTGGTGCGTGCGGCTGCCAGCCTGGGGGCCTCACCGGTGGTTGCGTTTCGCAGGGTCACCTTGCCGCTGATCGCTCCCGGGGTGATCTCGGGGGCGCTGTTCGCCTTCGCGACCTCGTTCGATGAGGTGGTGGTGACGCTGTTCCTCGCCGGGCCAGAACAGGCCACTCTGCCGCGGCAGATGTTCAGCGGCATTCGCGAGAACCTGAGCCCGACGATTGCAGCGGCGGCGACCTTGCTGATCGGTTTTTCGGTGGTGCTGCTGCTGACCCTGGAGTGGCTGCGCGGGCGCAGTGAGAAGCTTAGGACTCAGCAGCCTGCCTGAGTCATGTCCCCGGTATCGGCCTTTTCACAGGCAAGCCCGCGAAAAGGCCGATACCGGGGAGGGGGGCGACACCCCGTCGCCACGGATTGATGCCAATCAGCCCCTATCCGGTTCCCTGAGTTACAATGCGCGCCACCTAGATTCTGCCAACAGGTGCGCCATGCAGCCCTACGCTATTGCCCCCTCCATTCTCTCCGCCGATTTCGCCCGTTTGGGCGAGGACGTCGACAAGGTGCTGGCCGCTGGTGCCGACATCGTCCACTTCGACGTGATGGACAACCACTACGTACCCAACCTGACCATTGGCCCGATGGTCTGCACCGCCTTGCGCAAGTATGGTGTGACCGCGCCGATCGATGTGCATCTGATGGTCAGCCCTGTAGACCGCATCATCGGTGACTTCATCGAAGCCGGTGCCAGCTACATCACCTTCCACCCGGAGGCATCGCAGCACATCGACCGCTCGCTGCAGCTGATCCGTGACGGTGGCTGCAAGGCCGGCTTGGTGTTCAACCCGGCTACCAGCCTGGACGCGCTGAAGTACGTGATGGACAAGGTCGACATGGTGCTGCTGATGAGCGTCAACCCAGGCTTTGGCGGACAGAAGTTCATCCCTGGCACCTTGGACAAACTGCGCGAAGCCCGTGCGCTGATCGACGCCAGTGGCCGTGATATCCGCCTGGAAATCGACGGTGGGGTCAACGTCAACAATATCCGTGAGATCGCTGCCGCTGGCGCTGACACCTTTGTCGCCGGCTCGGCGATCTTCAACGCGCCGGATTATCAGGAAGTGATCGCCAAGATGCGCGCCGAACTGGCTCAGGCCCGCCCATGAGCGGCTTCGAGCAGCTGTTCCCCGGGACGCTGCCCAGGCTGGTGATGTTCGATCTGGACGGTACCCTGATCGATTCAGTCCCCGACCTGGCCGCAGCCGTTGACCGCATGCTGCTCGAACTTGGCCGTCCGGCCGCCGGCCTTGACGCCGTGCGGCACTGGGTCGGCAACGGCGCACCGGTGCTGGTGCGCCGCGCACTTGCCGGCGGCCTGGACCACGCGACCGTAGACGATGAGCTGGCCGAGCGCGGCCTTGCACTGTTCATGGAGGCGTACGCCGAAAGCCATGATCTAACGGTTGTATACCCTGGTGTGCACGACACCTTGCGCTGGCTGCGCAAGCAGGGCGTGGAGATGGCGCTGATCACCAACAAGCCTGAACGCTTCGTCGCACCGTTGCTCGACCAGATGAAGATCGGCCGTTATTTCCGCTGGATCATCGGCGGCGATACCCTGCCACAGAAGAAGCCCGACCCTGCTGCGTTGCTGTTCGTCATGAAAATGGCCGGCGTGAAGCCCGGCCAGGCGCTGTTTGTGGGGGACTCGCGCAGTGATGTGCTGGCGGCCAAGGCTGCCGGCGTGCAGTGCGTTGGGCTGAGCTATGGCTATAACCACGGCCGGCCGATCGATGAGGAAGCGCCCAGCCTGGTCATAGGCGACCTGCGCCTGCTGCTACCTGGTTGCGTAGTCACCGACACTGGGATAACGTTGGCGGACCTTCAAGCCTCACAAGACAGAGAGCCCACCGTGGTGGTTACCGGCAAATTCTGGATGAAAGTCATCAAGGCCCTGGCCCGTTGGCGTTGGCGCGCCTGACTTCTGCCCGCCGGCCTTTGCCGGCCCGTCCGTTTGCCCGACTCTCATTGTTGCTCCGAGGCTACTCATGACCCGCGAAGAATTCCTGCGCCTGGCCGCTGCCGGCTACAACCGCATCCCCTTGGCCTGTGAAACCCTGGCCGACTTCGATACCCCGCTTTCTATCTACCTGAAGCTGGCCGACCAGGCCAACTCGTACCTGCTCGAGTCGGTGCAGGGCGGTGAGAAGTGGGGGCGTTATTCGATGATCGGCCTGCCGTCGCGCACGGTGATGCGTGTGCATGGCTATCACGTGAGCATCCTGCACGATGGCGTGCAGGTCGAAAGCCATGATGTCGAAGACCCGCTGGCATTCGTCGAAACCTTCAAGGACCGCTACAAGGTTGCTGACATTGCCGGTCTGCCGCGTTTCAACGGTGGCCTGGTCGGCTACTTTGGCTATGACTGTGTGCGCTACGTGGAAAAGCGCCTGGGCGCTTGCCCCAATCCTGACCCGTTGGGCGTGCCGGACATCCTGCTGATGGTTTCGGATGCCGTGGTGGTGTTCGACAACCTGGCCGGCAAGATGCATGCGATCGTACTGGTCGACCCGTCCGAGGAGCAGGCTTTCGAGCAAGGCCAGGCGCGCCTGCAAGGCCTGCTGGCCAAGCTGCGCGAACCCATCACGCCGCGACGCGGCCTGGACCTGAGCGGCCCCATGGCGGCAGAGCCGGCGTTCCGCTCCTCCTTTACCCAGGAGGATTACGAGCGCGCTGTGGACACCGTGAAGGAGTACATCCTGGCCGGTGACTGCATGCAAGTGGTGCCGTCCCAACGCATGTCGATCGACTTCCAGGCAGCGCCCATAGACTTGTACCGTGCGCTGCGCTGCTTCAACCCGACGCCGTACATGTACTTCTTCAACTTCGGGGACTTCCACGTTGTCGGCAGCTCGCCGGAAGTACTGGTGCGGGTGGAAGACAACCTGGTCACCGTACGCCCGATTGCCGGTACCCGTCCAAGGGGGGCCAACGAGGAGGCCGACCGGGCGCTGGAAGATGACCTGCTGTCGGACGACAAGGAAATCGCCGAGCACCTGATGCTCATCGACCTGGGCCGCAACGATGTGGGGCGTGTGTCCTCCACCGGTAGCGTGCGCCTGACCGAAAAGATGGTGATCGAGCGCTACTCCAATGTAATGCACATCGTTTCCAACGTTACCGGGCAACTGGCCGAGGGCTTGACCGCGATGGATGCACTGCGGGCGATTCTGCCGGCGGGTACCTTATCGGGTGCACCGAAGATCCGCGCGATGGAGATCATCGACGAACTGGAGCCGGTCAAGCGTGGCGTCTACGGTGGTGCAGTGGGCTACTTTGCCTGGAATGGCAACATGGATACCGCGATTGCCATTCGCACGGCAGTGATCAAGGACGGCGAGCTGCATGTGCAGGCCGGTGGCGGCATCGTCGCCGACTCGGTGCCGGCGCTGGAGTGGGAAGAAACCATCAACAAGCGCCGGGCGATGTTCCGTGCGGTGGCGTTGGCTGAGCAACGTCCTGCCGAGTGATTCACAGGCGTGGGGCCGCATGGCGGCCCCGTTCTGTTAAAAGTCGACGCTGACGCCCAGGCTTATGCCTTGCTGGGTCAACTCATCGCTCTTGCGCCAGTTGTAGTTCCCGCGCAGTTGCACCCCCGCTGCGAGCTCATGGCTCAGCCCAAGGCTGGCGCGTGTCAGATTGCTCTGCGGTGTGTACCCGGTTAGCGTGAAGTCATTGGCTGGCAGTGTCGTCAGGTGCATCGTCACATCCTGTTGGTCATCCTCGAACTCATGCTCCTGCGCCACCTCGGCAAACAGCCTGGTGTTGGCCAGTACCTGCACGCTGCCCTGCAACCCTAGACCCAAACGACGCGAAGTGCGTTCCTGGTCATCGAAGCCCAGTGCCGTCGAACGTCCGCTCTTCTCGTCATAACCGTCCACCTTCACCCGCGCGTAGTCGGCGCTGATGAACGGCGCCAGCTGCCAGCGACTGCTATCGGCTGCCAGGTTGTATCCCAGTCGGCCGGTCACAGCCCAGGCTTCGCCGTCAGTATCACCTTTCTCACTTCGGTCATTCACGCCCAGGGCGAAGGAGCGCTTGAGGTCCTGGTAATCCAGGTGCCCAGCACTCAGCGCTGCGTCGGCCCACCAGCGGTCCTTACGAAACTGGGCGAAGGCACTGGCCAGGTAGCTGTCCAGCTTGTAGTCCGAGTCTTGTTCTCCTGCCTCCAGTTTCTGGCGATAGATACCGCCGGCAAGCCCTACGCGCCAGGTGTCGTTGAGCCGGTAGCTGCCACCCAGCGTGAGGTTGTAGCCGCGCCCGTCAGCGTCGGCAGAAGTACGCCCCCCGTCGAGGTCCAGATCTTGCGCACCGGTGGCAACGAAGGCCTGCCATTGGCCAGCCGCTTGCCAGGGTGCCTGCCATTGATTACGTAGTTCGTCCTGATGCGCACGCAGGCTGGCGTGGGCCATTTCCGGCAGCAGCGTCAGCTCCCAGGGTGCGGAAAGGATCGAGTAGCCGTAGTCGGCAATCAGTTGCTGGCCGGCGATGGTCGGGTGTACCGAGTCGTTGAACAGCAGCTTGGTGGGGTCGGGTGTGGTGCCATTGATGCCGTACAGTGGGTTTTCCACGCAACTGTTGCCGCTGTAGCAGGTGCCGACCAGATTCTGCCCGCTGGCCAGGCCGAATTGCGTCGGGCTGGCCAGTGCTTCGTTCAGCAGTACGGGAATGTTCAGTGGAATGATTTCGGCATCGATCTGGCCCAGTTGGCTGACCAGTGACTGGTTGAACACGCTGGACAGTTGCGACAGGGCGTTTTGCTGCGGGGTGCCACTGAAGTTCGGCGTCTGGCCGAGGTCGGGTAGCAGCCAGACCATGATGTAGCGGGCGCCACCTTGTTGCAGGGCCTGGGCGCTGGCTGCCAGGCGCGATCCCGCAGCGGCGGCATCGGCAGGGCTGCTCACCAGGCCTTGCAGGAAGTCGTTGCCGCCACCGGTCAGGTAGTAGAGGGCATTGGGGTCTGCGCGCAAGCCATTGGCCAGATAGCCGGGCTTGTCGCGTAGTACCAGGCCGGCAAAAGGTTGGCCTGGCGGAATGACTGTCTCGGAAGTGGTGGTGATCGAATCCAGGATCTGCTGCGTGGTGTAGCCGCCAACGGCCCAGTTGTTGCCGTCGGGGCGTATTCCGAATGATGTGGATGGGTTGAGCTCATCCGGATTCACACCCAGGCGTGCGCCGAGGATCATCGGCGAGACAGGTGCAAAGTTGCCATTCTCATCACGGTTGGTAAAGCGCATGCCGGCAGTACCGCCGGTCAGGTCAGGAAATTGCCCGGCATCGCTGAGGCTGTCGCCGAAGACGATCATTGTCGAGTAAGGCGAGGGGGCTGCGAAAGCCTGGCTGCAGGCGAGCGCCAACGTAGCCAAGGTAAAACGTAGCAAAGGTGCTTTTCGCATCTGGGAACATCCTTTTCATTGTTTTTATGAGGACAACCCGATCGACCTTAGCAAATCGCAGGGCATGCCTTCCAAGTCCATTCGTTTCCCGTATTTACGGGCATATTGCGCCCGCCGCGCCGGTAGGCTACTGTGCCTGCAAGTATGAGCGAGACCTATCCCGTGTTGATCGTCAGCAAACTCTTGATGCGCGTTATCAAGGCCCACGCCCGTTGGCGTTGGCGCGCCTGACTTTATCTCTTGCCGGCCTGTCCGGCCCGCCCCCGTTTGCCTTCCTGTCCGTTTCCGAGCGCCCCTAGTGGCAACGCCGTGTCTGTTTTTGGTGTAGGAAGGTTCGACTTTTAAAGTCAGTAGATTCTAGAGGTTTAGCCCGATGTTACTGATGATCGACAATTACGACTCATTCACTTACAACGTCGTTCAGTACCTTGGCGAGTTGGGTGCCGAGGTCAAAGTCATTCGCAACGACGAAATCACCGTTGCCCAGATAGAAGCCCTCAACCCTGAGCGCATCGTCGTCTCCCCTGGCCCTTGCACGCCGAGCGAAGCCGGTGTGTCCATCGAGGCCATTTTGCATTTTGCCGGCAAGCTGCCGATCCTTGGAGTTTGCCTGGGCCACCAATCAATCGGCCAGGCGTTTGGTGGCGATGTAGTGCGTGCCCGCCAGGTCATGCACGGCAAGACCAGCCCGGTATATCACCGCGACCTGGGCGTCTTCGCCGGCCTCAACAATCCGCTCACCGTAACCCGCTACCATTCCCTGGTGGTCAAGTGCGAGACCCTGCCAGAGTGCCTGGAAGTGACTGCCTGGACTGCACATGACGATGGTTCGGTCGACGAGATCATGGGCCTGCGCCACAAGACACTGAATATAGAAGGGGTGCAGTTCCACCCTGAGTCCATCCTGACCGAGCAGGGCCACGAGCTGTTCGCCAACTTCCTCAAGCAGACCGGCGGCCGCCGCTAAGGACCGAGCATGGATATCAAGAGCGCGTTGAGCCGTATTGTCGGCCACCTGGACCTTTCCACCGAAGAAATGCGCGATGTGATGCGCCAGATCATGACCGGCCAGTGCAGCGAGGCGCAGATCGGCGCCTTCCTGATGGGCATGCGCATGAAGAGCGAGAGCATCGACGAGATCGTTGGCGCGGTTTCGGTCATGCGTGAGCTGGCTGACAAGGTCGAGCTGAAAAGCCTTGATGGCGTAGTCGATATCGTCGGCACGGGCGGTGATGGCGCCAACATCTTCAACGTTTCCACCGCTTCTTCTTTCGTCCTTGCGGCGGCGGGTTGCACCGTGGCCAAACATGGCAATCGCGCGGTTTCCGGCAAGAGCGGCAGTGCGGACCTGCTGGAAGCTGCGGGCATCTACCTGAACCTGACGCCCACGCAAGTGGGGCGTTGCATTGACAGCCTCGGCATCGGCTTCATGTTCGCCCAAAGCCATCACTCCGCCATGAAACATGCCGCAGGCCCGCGCCGCGACCTGGGCCTGCGTACCCTGTTCAACATGCTCGGCCCGCTTACGAATCCGGCTGGAGTAAAACACCAGGTGGTCGGTGTATTTAGCCAGGCCTTGTGCCGCCCGCTGGCGGAAGTGCTGCAACGCCTGGGCAGCAAGCATGTGCTGGTCGTGCATTCCAAGGATGGCCTGGATGAGTTCAGCCTGGCCGCGCCTACCTTTGTCGCCGAACTGAAGAACGACCAGATCAGCGAATACTGGGTCGAGCCTGAAGACCTTGGCATGAAGAGCCAGAGCCTGCATGGCCTGGCAGTCGAAAACCCACAGGCATCGCTGGAGTTGATCCGTGATGCACTGGGCCGGCGCAAGACCGAGAATGGCCAGAAGGCTGCCGAGATGATAGTGCTCAACGCGGGCGCTGCGTTGTACGCCGCTGATCACGCCATGAGTCTGAAGGCTGGTGTGGATCTGGCCCACGATGTGCTGCACACCGGGCTGGCTTGGGAAAAGCTGCAGGAGCTGGGTGCCTTTACAGCGGTATTCAAGGTGGAGAACGAAGCATGAGTGTCCCGACGGTGCTGGAAAGGATAGTTGCCCGCAAGTTCCAGGAAGTGGCTGAGCGCAGCGCGCGCGTCAGCCTCGCCGAAATGGAGCACCTGGCCAAGGGGGCGGATGCCCCGCGCGGGTTTGCTAATGCCCTGATCGAGCAAGCCAAGCGCAAGCAGCCAGCGGTGATCGCCGAAATCAAGAAGGCCTCGCCGAGCAAGGGTGTCATCCGCGAGAACTTCGTGCCGTCGGAAATTGCCGTCAGTTACGAAAAGGGCGGGGCGACTTGCCTGTCGGTGCTGACCGACGTGGACTACTTCCAGGGTGCTGATGAGTATCTGCAACAGGCACGCGCCGCCGTTTCGCTGCCGGTGATCCGCAAGGATTTCATGGTCGACCCTTATCAGATCATCGAAGCACGCGCCTTGGGCGCAGACTGCGTGCTGCTGATCGTGTCGGCGCTCGACGACGTCAAGATGGCCGAGTTGGCCGCTACCGCCAAGGAAGTCGGTCTCGACGTGCTGGTCGAGGTACATGACGGTGACGAGTTGGAGCGTGCGTTGAAAACGCTTGATACCCCGCTGGTGGGTGTCAACAACCGTAACCTGCATACCTTCGAAGTTAGCCTGGAAACCACTCTCGACCTTTTACCGCGCATCCCCCGCGATCGCCTGGCCATCACCGAGAGTGGCATTCTCAACCGTGCCGATGTCGAGTTGATGGAAATCAATGACGTTTATTCGTTCCTGGTGGGCGAGGCGTTCATGCGGGCCGAGCAGCCGGGGTTGGAACTGCAGCGGTTGTTCTTCCCTGAACAGGTGAAGAAGACTGTTCAGCAACTGGACTAAGCAACGTTGAAGCCGGCAATCGCCGGCTTTATCGAAGGTGGATCAATGACCGATCAACCCCTGGCCCTCACCGTCGAGCAGGGTCTGCACGCCGAGCAAGATCTTTTGGCTTCGGTCTGCCGTGGCGAAACCGAAAGTGGTGTGCTTTTCTGGCGCCCGACAGATCATGCGCTGGTCATGCCTCGGCGCATGAGCCGCCTGGACAACTTCGAGACAGCCTGCTCGGAATTGGCGATCGCTGGCTGGCCAGTGCTGCTGCGAGAAACCGGTGGTGAGCCGGTACCTCAGTCGAATTCGACAGTGAATGTGGCGCTGGTGTATGTCGCTCCGCGCAGCGAAGGCGACCATGGCCGCATCGAGAACGCGTATGAACGCCTCTGTCTGCCGTTGTGCGATGTGCTGCGCGAATGGGGCGGCGTGGCTTCGGTGGGCGAGATCGACGGGGCCTTCTGCGACGGCCGCTACAATGTCAACCTCAATGGCCGCAAGCTGGTGGGGACTGCCCAGCGCTGGCGCCAGGGGCTGGGTGGAAAACGGCCGGTGGTGCTGGTGCATGGTGCGTTGTTGCTGGACAACGAGCGCGAGTCGATGGTCGCGGCGGTCAACCGTTTCAATGAATGTTGCGGGCTCGAGCAGCGCTGCCGGGCTGACAGCCATATTGCCCTGCACGAAGTGGCGCCCGCAGTACCGTGGTTCGAGCGCCTTTCGCAGGCTTACAGGGAAGTACTTGCAGCGCTGCCCAAGGATTAACGGGTACCGTAAACCACCATGGTCTTGCCCTTGACCTGAACCAGGCTGCGTTCCTCGAGGTCCTTGAGCACGCGGCCGACCATTTCCCGCGAGCAACCGACGATACGGCCAATTTCCTGGCGGGTGATCTTGATTTGCATGCCGTCCGGGTGGGTCATGGCGTCTGGCTGCTTGCACAGGTCCAGCAGGCAACGGGCGACTCGGCCAGTAACATCGAAGAACGCCAGGTCGCCCACCTTGCGCGTGGTGTTGCGCAGGCGCTGGGCCATCTGGCTGCCGAGGGAGTAAAGAATATCCGGGTCCTGGCGGGCCAGGTCGCGAAACTTGTCATAACTGACCTCCGCTACCTCGCACTCTGTCTTGGCGCGCACCCAGGCGCTGCGCTGCTGATCGCTGCCGGCGGGTTCGAACAAACCCAGCTCGCCGAAGAAATCGCCACTGTTGAGGTAGGCGATGATCATCTCGTGGCCTTCGTCATCCTCAATGAGGATAGTGACTGAACCCTTGATGATGAACGACAGCGTTTCGGCCCGGTCACCAGCACAGATGATATTACTCTTTGCAGTGTAGCGGCGGCGCTGGCAGTGCATCAGCAGCTTGTCGATGTTCTTGATCTTGGCGGGTAGGGCTGAGGCAACCATCACGAAATCCTGTTCGATACGACCCATAGGCTCTGGTGGGGAGTTGGCTAACGCGACGCGTCAGTCAATTGGCGCCAGCTTATCAGACACTGAAGGATGTTTCGGCACAAATGCCAAACGTGTGGAGCTTTTCCGACAGCCACACAACGCTTAAGCTGACACCCTTTTGCGAAATTTAGGAGTACGGACAGATGAAGGCACGCATCCAATGGGCCGGTGAAGCGATGTTCCTTGGCGAATCGGGGAGTGGCCATGTCGTGGTGATGGATGGTCCGCCGGAGGCGGGTGGCCGCAACCTGGGCGTGCGCCCGATGGAAATGCTTCTGCTCGGCCTAGGCGGCTGCAGCAGCTTCGACGTAGTGAGCATCTTGAAGAAATCGCGCCAAGCGGTGGAAAGCTGCGAAGCCTTCCTGGAGGCCGAGCGCGCTAGCGAAGACCCGAAGGTGTTTACCAAGATTCATATGAACTTCGTGGTCAAAGGGCGCGGGCTTAAAGAGGCTCAGGTCAAGCGTGCGGTGGAGCTGTCGGCAGAGAAATATTGCTCGGCGTCGATCATGCTGGAGCGCGCGGGTGTGGAAATCACCCATGGCTACGAGATCGTTGAGCTGGGTTGAGACTTTTGGGCCGCAATGCGGCCCCCGACGGTGTTCAGTTGCGCAAGGCTGGAAGAGCGACCACCAACCAACGGGGTACGCAGCGCCTAAATGACTGGCTGAGGTGCTCCCGGCGCTTCTGATAACCCAGCCCCAGCCCGATTACCCCTAGCCCGATCAAGGTCACCACAACCGGGAACAGTAGCGAATCGGCAAACACCTCGTAAGACAGGTAGCCAAGATAAGCCGCCACCCCCAGCGCCCCGAATACCATGAACACCGGCCGACGCAACAGCACCGCAACGCTCATCAAACCCAGGTTGATCAGGCAATACAACGCCTTACCCAGCTCGCTGTCGCTTTCGATCATCGTCAGCCCACCCCAGAACGCTGCCAGCCCGGCCAGGTAACCCCAGTGGGCGTAATCCTCACGCGTGCGCCCGTCGACCACCAGAAACACCAGCAGTAGCCCGAGCCCGAACCACAGCGAAACCGTGCGCCGCTGTTCCCAGCTGAAGGGTGAGCCGAACACCCACTCGGTAAGGTCCATCGACATGAACCATAAGGCTATGGCAATCGGCATCACAATGAACGGGTAGGGGATCAGGCGCAGCATGAGCAAACCGGCGACCACCGTGGCCGCCTCCATCAACAGCCATCCACCCTGCACATAGGTGTAGTACTGGTGATAGTCCGTTTGCCGATCATCCAGTGGCCACCAGCCGGCCAGGCGTTCGATGGCAAAGACAGCCAAGGGCACGATGCTTACCGCAACCGCCGCCAGGACGCCAGATGCGATGGGTTGCTGGCGTTTTTGCAGGTTGAGGGCGAACAAGGTGAGAAGACCGATGTAAAGGACGGCGATGGCCAGCAGCGCCCAGTCACCGATTCGCATCCAGGCTTCGGTCAACAGCCAGCCCATCGCCCCCATGATCAGCATTGCGCCGAAATAGAACGCGACGTGCGCCAGCTGGAAACTGCCACGAGCTGCTGGCTGCTGGAGCAGGAAGTCCAGCAGGGCCTTGTCCTGGCCAGGCTGGAGAACTCCTGCTTGTACGGCGCGCGCCAGGTCCTTGGCGTCGATACGGTCCGTCATTGGCGTGCCCCTAGATGCGGTAAGTGCTCTTGGTCATGACCTTGGCCAGCATGCTCATACCGAAACGTACCGGCGCGGGAAAGCGATAGCCACCTGCTTCAAGGGCCGAGTCGGCGTGTTGCTCTTCGTCAACGCGCATCTGCTCGAGAATGGCACGGGACTTTTCGTCCTCATGGGGGATCTGCTCCAGGTGTTCGTCGAGGTGTTTGCACACCTGATGCTCTGTGGCGGCGACGAAGCCCAGGCTGACCTTGTCGCTGACCATGCCGGCGAGCGCGCCGATGCCGAACGACATGCCGTAGAACAGCGGATTGAGCACGCTGGGGTGGCTGCCCAGCTGACGGATGCGCTGTTCGCACCAGGCCAGATGGTCGATTTCTTCCTCCGCCGCATGCTCCATCGCCTTGCGCACCTGGGGCAACTTGGCGGTCAGGGCCTGGCCCTGGTACAGCGCCTGGGCGCAGACCTCGCCGGTATGGTTGATGCGCATGAGCCCGGCAATGTGGCGGGTCTGGCTTTCGTCGAGTTCGACGTCGGGCTGGACAATGGCCGGGGACGGCCGGGAGGGTTGGCCGCTGAAGGGCAGCAAGGTGCGCATGGCGGTATCGGCCTGCAGCAACAAGCGGTCGAGCGGCGAATAGTGACGTTCGGTAGCCATCGGGCACCTCCGCTGAAGTGATGCCCGACAGTTTACCTCAATCGCCCGGGGTGGGCTTGCCTTGGGTCAGCCCGGTGGCCAGTGCATCTGACGCTGGCCGAGCACGTGCATGTGGATGTGGTAGACGGTCTGGCCACCTTGCTCGTTACAGTTCATGACCACGCGGAAGCCATCCTCGCAGCCAAGCTCCTTGGCCAGGCGCTGGGCGGTGAACAGGATATGGCCGGCCAGGCCCTTGTCCTCTTCGGTCAGGTCATTGAGCGTACGGATGTGTTTTTTCGGGATGACCAGAAAATGCACCGGCGCCTGAGGCGCGATGTCGTGGAAGGCCAGAACCTGGTCGTCCTCGTAGATGATCTTCGCCGGGATTTCCCGGTTGATGATCTTGATGAATAAATCGTCCACAGCACTTGCTCCATGGTGAGGGTCCTGGCCGAGTGTACTTAGCCAGGCGCCGCTCGCCCAGTGGGCTATTCCATTCCGACCGGGCAGTAACGGCGGTGGATGAAGCCTGCAAGCTTGCGAGCCAACCAGCGGGGCAACAGGCGCGGGGCGAATGCCAGCCAGCGGTTGCGGCGAACCGGAATGATCAGCGCCCGGTTTTTCGCCAATGCGCGCACGGTATACAGCGCCACCTCTTCGGGGCTGAGGCAGCGGCTGCTGCCTTCGAGCCTTGGAATACGGCGGCGCGAAGAGCGCACCGGACCGGGGCAAAGGACCGAAACCTTGATGCCCGTGGGCTTGAGCTCTTCGCGCAGGGCTTCGGTGAAATGCATCACATAGGTCTTGCTGGCGGCATAGGTGGCCATCCGGGGGCCTGGCGCTACGGCGGCCAGGCCGGCGACATTGAGGATCTGCCCGCCTCCCTGTACTGCCATGAGGTTACCGATGGCATGGCACAGGCGGCTCATGGCGAGAATGTTCACTTCCAGCAGGTCCTGCTCGTCCGCCCACTCGTGGGCCAGAAACGGGCCATAGGTACGTTGGCCGGCGCAGTTGACCAACAGGTCGATGCGCCGCTCGCCCTCTTCCAGCTCGAGTACGAAACCGGACAGGCGCAGCGGCTGGCTGAGGTCGCAGGCGCGTAGCAGTACTTCGACGCCGAAGCGCTGGGTCAGCTCGATGGCTACCGGTTCAAGGGTTTCGCGGTGGCGTGCCACCAGGATCAGATTGCGCCCGCGCCGCGCCAGAGCTTCCGCCAGGGCCAGGCCCAGGCCGCTGGAAGCACCAGTGATCATGGCGTAACGGGTCATGCAAGGCTCCTGAGGGCTAAAGAGGGCGCCTAGTGTACAGCGTGGCCAGGCCAGGTGTTGCCTTTTGCTACAAGGCCTTGGCGCGTAACGCCTGGCTGCGCTCCAGGGCTGCTCTGTATTCGCCGTGCAGGCGCTCGATCAGTGCGGCGGCGCCGGGCAAGTCATGGATTTCTCCGACGCCTTGCCCGGCAGACCATACTGTCTTCCAGGCCTTGGCTTCATCATCGATCGGCTTGAGTTTGCCCTGCTCCTGGCCGGCCTTCAGTGCGGCCATGTCATACCCGGCCTGTTCAAGGCTCTGGCGCAAAAAGCTTGCCGGTATGCCGGAAACCGCTGGGGTATGGACGATATCCGCTGCATGCGCGCCGAGCAGCATCTGTTTATACGCCTCTTGGGCATGGCTCTCCCGGGTGGCAATAAAGCGAGTACCCATGTAGGCCAGGTCCGCGCCAAGCAACTGGGCGGCGAGTATTTCATGGCCGTGGTTGATGCAGCCGGCCAATAGCAGTGTCTTGTCGAAAAACTGGCGGATTTCTGCCGCAAGGGCGAACGGGCTCCAGGTGCCAGCATGCCCGCCTGCACCTGCCGCCACCGCGATCAGGCCATCGACGCCGGCCTGTGCAGCTTTCTCAGCGTGACGCCGGGTGGTCACATCATGGAACACCAGGCCGCCATAGGCGTGTACGGCATCGACGACTTCCTTCACCGCGCCAAGACTGGTGATGACTATAGGCACCTGATGCTCGACACACAGGGCAAGGTCAGCCTGCAGGCGCGGGTTGGATGGGTGGACGATAAGATTGACCGCATAAGGGGCTGGCGCCTGCAGCTGCCCAAGGCCCGCTTCGATCTCCTCGAGCCAGCCCTTGAAACCGGCACTGTCGCGCTGGTTCAGGGCGGGGAAACTGCCGACCACGCCGTTGCCGCAGCAGGCCAGGACCAGCTGGGGATTGGAGATCAGGAACATCGGCGCCGCCACCACGGGCAAGCGCAGGCGTTGTTCGAGCGAAGCAGGCAAGGACATGGGCAAGGCTCCTGTACAGTGCGATTATCGTCAGAACGGTTTGACCACCACAAGAATCACGATGCCCAGCAGGAACAGCACGGGTACCTCGTTGAACCAGCGGTAGTAAACGTGGCTGCGGGTGTTGGCACCGGTGGCAAAGCGTTTGCGCTGGGCGCCGCACATGTGATGGTAGCCGGTGAGCAGGATCACCAGTGTCAGCTTGGCGTGCAGCCAGCCCTGGCTCAGCCAGCCCGGCGTGAGATAGAGCATCCAGGCGCCGAACACATAGGTGGCAATCATCGCCGGGTTCATGATGCCGCGGTACAGCTTGCGCTCCATGGTCACGAAGCGCTCCTGGCTGATGCTGTCCTGGCTTTGCGCGTGGTAGACGAACAGCCGGGGCAGGTAGAACAGGCCGGCGAACCAGCAGACTACGCTGACGATGTGCAGCGCTTTTATCCATAGGTAAAGCATGGAGAGAGTTCCTTCAGGTATTCACGGTCGTCAGATAGTAGAGGCCAAGCGCCCGAAGGGTCACCCGAAGAGTTGTTACAGGCGCCTTGCGCCCCTATCATCGTGCGCTTTCCAGACGGCTCGTTGATAAGGGGCAAGCGTTATGATCAAGGTCGGTATCGTCGGCGGCACGGGTTACACCGGCGTCGAACTGTTGCGTCTGCTGGCACAGCATCCACAGGCCGAGGTGGCGGTCATCACTTCGCGTTCCGAGGCGGGCGTAGCGGTCGCCGACATGTATCCGAACCTGCGCGGTCACTATGATGGTCTGGCTTTCAGCGTGCCGGACAGCAAGGCTCTGTCAGCTTGCGACGTGGTCTTCTTCGCCACCCCGCACGGTGTCGCCCACGCCTTGGCCGGCGAGTTGCTGGCTGCCGGGACCAAGGTCATTGACCTGTCCGCCGACTTCCGCTTGCAGGACGCTGCCGAGTGGGCGAAATGGTACGGGCAGCCGCACGGCGCGCCGGAGTTGCTGAAGGATGCGGTCTACGGCCTGCCTGAAGTCAACCGTGAGAAAATTCGCCTGGCGCGCCTGATCGCCGTGCCAGGCTGCTACCCGACTGCTACCCAGTTGGGCTTCCTGCCGCTGCTCGAAGCTGGCCTGGCCGACCCGTCGCGCCTGATCGCCGATTGCAAGTCGGGTGTCAGTGGCGCCGGCCGTGGTGCCGCCGTGGGTTCGCTGTTCTGTGAGGCTGGCGAGAGCATGAAGGCCTACGCGGTCAAGGGCCACCGTCACCTGCCGGAAATCAGCCAAGGCCTGCGCTTGGCTGCGGGGACGGACATCGGCCTGACCTTCGTGCCGCATCTGACCCCGATGATCCGCGGTATTCACTCGACCCTGTACGCGACGGTGGCCGATAAGTCGGTCGACTTGCAGGCACTGTTCGAGAAGCGCTACGCGGACGAGCCGTTCGTCGATGTGATGCCAGCGGGCAGCCACCCGGAAACCCGTAGCGTTCGCGGTGCAAATGTCTGCCGTATTGCCGTTCATCGTCCGCAAGGTGGTGACCTGGTGGTGGTTCTGTCTGTCATTGACAACCTGGTCAAGGGCGCATCCGGCCAGGCGGTGCAGAACCTGAACATCCTGTTCGGCCTGGACGAGCGCATGGGCCTGTCCCATGCCGGCCTGCTGCCCTGACAGCAGCGACAAGCTGCAAGTGAGCGTATTGCGTTCAGCTTGTAGCTTGTCACTTGCTGCTTACGTATTGTTGACCGATTTTCTCGGAGAAGCGGATAATGCGCCTCATCGAGTTTTATGGCGGCTACTGCGCCGGGAGAATCAACATGAGCGTCGAAACCTTCACCCCTACGGCTTTGGAATTCACTCACGGCGCCGCGCAAAAGGTGAAGACCCTCGTATCCGAGGAGGGCAATGATCGTCTGAAGCTGCGGGTTTTCGTGACTGGTGGCGGCTGCTCGGGTTTCCAGTACGGTTTCACCTTCGACGAAGATGTGGCCGAAGATGACACCATCGTCGAGCGCGAAGGTGTATCCCTGGTGGTTGATCCTATGAGCTTCCAGTATCTGGCGGGCGCGGAGGTGGATTACCAGGAAGGCCTTGAGGGTTCACGCTTCGTGATCAAGAACCCGAATGCCGCTACCACCTGTGGCTGCGGCTCTTCCTTCTCGATCTGAAGCCCGGTAGTACAAAAGCGCCGCGCATTTGCGCGGCGTTTTCGTTGCGGCTGCAAGGTCAGGCCGGGTATATCGCGCCGAGAACCCGCAGCCCTTTCGCTGCCGTCACACTGGGGCGGTTGGCGGCGATGCGTTCCAGGCAGCAGTGAGCCAGCCAGGCAAATGCCATGCCCTCGACCCAGTCGGGGTCTACGCCATATGCTTGGGTGCTGGTGACCCGGGCATCGGGTAGTAGCGCGTCAAGGCGAGCCATCAATGCACCGTTGCGCGCACCGCCGCCACACACAAGCAGTGCTTCTGTGCCTTGCTGTGCATCGCGCAAGGACTCGATGATGCTGCGCGCCGTCAGCTCAAGCAGCGTGGCCTGGACATCTTCGTCACGATAACGGGGCATGCAAGCGAGATGGCCATCCAGCCAAGACAGGTTGAACACTTCGCGGCCAGTACTCTTCGGGCCGCTGCCGGCGAAGAAAGGGTCACTCAGCAACGCGTTCAGCAAATCGGTCTGGACCACTCCACTGGCCGCCCAGGCTCCGTCGGCGTCATAAGCCTGGCCGCGTTTACGCTCGATCCAGGCATCCAGTAGCACATTGCCGGGGCCGCAGTCGAAGCCGTGGACCGGCTTGTCGTGCTCGATCAGGCTGAGATTGCTGAAGCCGCCTACGTTGAGCACTGCCAGCCGCTGGCCAAGACGGCCGAACAGGGTTTCATGAAACGCTGGCACCAAAGGAGCGCCTTGGCCGCCAGCAGCCACATCGCGCCGGCGGAAGTCGGCTACTACTGTGATTCCGGTAAGCTCGGCGAGCAATGCCGGGTTGCCGATCTGCACGGTAAATCCTCGGGCAGGCTCGTGGCGGATGGTCTGGCCATGGCTACCGATGGCGCGAATGGCATCAGCCTGCAGCCCCTGCTTTTGCAGCAACTGCTGTATACCTTCTGCGGCCAGGCTGGCCCAGCGGTTTTCCGCCAACGCGGCACGTGCGATTTCGTCAGGGCCGCTGGCGCACAGGGCAAGCAGTTGCTGGCGCAGCTCGGCGGGCATTGGCAGGTAGTGGGTGGCGAGCAGCTCCAGCTGCTCGCCTTGTTCTATCAGGGCAATGTCCAGGCCGTCGAGGCTGGTGCCAGACATTACTCCTAGGTAGAGCGCCATAGATCAGCGCTTGTTCGCTGCGAGCATGGTGGCCTTTTCCTGATCCATGCGCGCGATCAGTGGCTTGCTCTGCTGCAAGAACCGCTGGCGTTCAGCCTTGGCGATCGGGTCTGACATCGGTACTTTCTGGCTCAGCGGATCGACGTGGACGCCGTTGACCTGGAACTCGTAGTGCAGGTGCGGGCCTGTAGACAGGCCGGTGGTACCGATATAGCCGATAATCTGCCCCTGTTTCACGCTGCTGCCGGTCTTGATGCCTTTGGCGAAGCCCTGCATGTGCCCGTAGAGGGTCTTGTATCTGTTGCCGTGGGCGATGATCACTGTGTTGCCGTACCCACCGCGACGGCCGGCCAGCTCGATGCGACCGTCACCGGCCGCCTTGATCGGTGTCCCGCGTGGTGCGGCATAGTCGACGCCCTTGTGCGCGCGGATCTTGTTCAGAATCGGGTGCTTGCGGCCAGCGGAAAACCGCGAGCTGATACGGGCAAAGTCCACAGGGGTACGGATAAACGCCTTGCGCAGGCTGTTGCCGTCGGCTGTGTAGTAGCTGGTGTTGCCCTGCTTGTTGGTGTAGCGCACCGCAGTGTAGGTCTTGCCGCGGTTGGTGAAGCGGGCGGACAGGATGTTGCCAGTACCAATCACCTTGCCATCCATGACCTTCTGCTCGTAGACCACGTCGAATTCGTCACCCTGACGGATGTCCTGTGCGAAATCGATGTCGTAGCCCAGTACCTTGGCCATGTCCATGGTCAGACTGTGTGACAGGCCGGCACGCTGGGCCGAGGCAGACAGCGAGCTTTTGATCACGCCATGGGCGTAGGCAGTGCGTACCACCGGCTTGCTGATTTCACGGTCGAAACTGTAGCCCTTGGCGGTCTTTGTCAGGCGGATGGTCTCGAGGGTACTGACCTTGCTTTGCAGGCTGGCCAGTTGGCCGTCGTTGTCGAGCTCGAATTGCAGTACCTGGCCATGCTTGAGTTGGCTGAACTGCTTGGCCTGCTTGCTGCTGGCCAGCAGGTCGTGCACCGCATTGGCTGGCAGACCGACTTTCGCGAACAGGGTGGACAATGTATCGCCTCGCGCCACCGTGACTTCGCGATGCCCAGGCTCCTTGGCCTCTGGTTGTTGCTCTAGGGGCGGAAGCTCTTGAGTAGCTTGTTCGGTTTTGGAATCGGCACCTTCGATCTGTGCGAACGGCGAGCCTTGATCGGCTTCGGTCTGCACCAGCGGCGCGGCGCCGGACTCATCCTTCAGTTGCTCTGACGGGCTTTCCAGCTCGAGGCTGAGGGTGGTCTTCTTGGCTTCGACTTCGCTGGATGGGAATACCAGCAGAGCCAGGCTGAGCAGGGCGGCTATGCCGCTGGCGGCCAGCAGATGGCTTTTCGGATAAAGCGGTGGCGCTTTAGGCGTTTCGTCGGTCATAGGTAAGGTGACTTTTTGAAGAAAAGTGAATATGGAAAAGATGAATGACATGATGAAGATGAAATAACTGTATAAAATATAACCAAATCCAATTTCACGCAAGGGCGCGTAGACGCCGCGAGGCTGCGGTCAGGTCACATTCCGTTGCGAAACTTGTATTTGATGGCCGATCTTGTATGGTTGGCTCCCCTTGAATCTGAGCCTTGCGGGTCTGTCTATGAAGTCGGTTGAAGAGCAGCTGGCGCTTATCAAGCGCGGTGCGGAAGAAGTGTTGGTCGAGTCGGAACTGGTGGAGAAGCTCAAGCGTGGCCAGCCTCTGCGTATCAAGGCAGGTTTCGATCCGACCGCGCCTGACCTGCACCTAGGGCACACCGTGCTGATCAACAAGCTGCGTCAGTTCCAGGAGCTTGGTCATCAGGTCGTCTTCCTGATCGGCGACTTCACCGGAATGATCGGTGATCCGAGCGGCAAAAGTGCGACTCGTCCGCCGCTGACCCGTGAGCAGGTGCTGGATAATGCCGAGACGTACAAGCAGCAGGTGTTCAAGATTCTCGACCCGGCCAAGACCGAGGTCGCGTTCAACTCCACCTGGATGGACAAGCTGACACCTGCTGACTTCATCCGCCTCGCGTCGCAGTACACGGTGGCGCGCATGCTTGAGCGCGACGATTTCGACAAGCGCTATACCACCAATCAGCCGATCGCCATTCATGAGTTCCTTTACCCGCTGGTGCAGGGGTATGACTCGGTAGCTCTCAAGGCTGATGTGGAGCTGGGTGGTACCGACCAGAAGTTCAACTTGCTGATGGGGCGCGAGCTGCAGCGCGCTTACGGGCAGGAAGCGCAGTGCATCGTGACCATGCCGCTGCTCGAAGGGCTGGACGGCGTGAAGAAAATGTCCAAGTCGCTGGGCAACTATGTAGGTATCCAGGAAGCGCCTGGTGTGATGTACAGCAAGCTGGTGTCGATCCCGGACACGCTGATGTGGCGTTACTTCGAGTTGCTGAGTTTCCGTTCCATGGATGAGATCGAGCAGTTCCGTGCCGATGTCGCCAATGGTGCGAACCCGCGCGACATCAAGATCAAGCTGGCGGAAGAAATCGTTGCGCGTTTCCATGGTGAAGAAGCGGCTGCCAATGCCCATCGCGCGGCGGGTAATCGCATGAAAGAGGGTGAGTTGCCAGAAGATCTTCCCGAGATTGAGGTGACCGCTGCTGAAGACTTGCCGATCGCTGCTGTACTGAACCGTGCTGGCCTGGTGAAGAACTCGGCGATGGCGCGCGACCTGCTCAATGGTGGTGCGGTCAAGGTTGATGGTGTTGTGGTTGAGCGTGACTTTATGTTTGCGCTTGGCGCCACTCATGTGTGCCAGGCGGGCAAGAAGGCGTTTGCCCGGGTCAAGCTCAAGGCAGAGTGAGTGTCTGGCGGCGTAGCTATATATAGAAGCGGGGAGGTCGTCAGGCCTCCCCGCTTTGCTTTTCAGCGATAGTGGGGTTTATTGGAAATAAGCCTTGACGGGCGTTCGAATCCCCTTATAATGCGCCCCACTTCCAGCGTAGTCGGAACGAGAAACTCCTTGAAATTCAACGAGTTGCTTAA